>CAMLOC010000017.1 GCA_946481465.1 uncultured Shinella sp.
GCCAAGCAGCGAGCCGATCATGAACGCCGAGAACACGAGGCCGTAGAGCTCGTCGCCGCCCAGGTCTCTCGCCACGATCGGCATCGCCGCGGAGACGGCGAGGGCCTCTGCCGCGACGAGCGTGATCGTCAGGACGAGCCCGACCGTCAGACTCCGGTGGCGCGCCGACCAGAGGCCGTCGTGCGTGGAGCGATCCGGCGGGACTTGGCTCAGTGACATGGTCCAAAGTCTGCCATCGGCCGCCCGACTGCGCCTCGGCCACCAGATCCAGGCCCCGGTAACCCTCGACCAGGGTGCGGACCTTGGCCTCGGGGATGCCGATCAGGACGATGGGTTCGGAATGCTTGACCAGCCGGACGCCCGCCACCCTGCCGTCGGGATCCACGGCCACCAATGTATGGATGGGCTTGCCGGAATAGCCGGTCGTTCCCACGAAATCCGAGGTGACGAAGACCCAGGCGAGCGTATCGCCGCCTTTGAGCACCGGCGCCACGGCGATGTCGTCGCGCACCGGGCCGAAGCCATCGGCGCCCGGCACGAGATCGGAGGCGACCTCACCGGGCAGATATTCCTGCAGCACCGGTGCAGCGTGAGCGGACACCGCAAGGCACAGGCTGGCGCAAAACAGAAGGACTAGTCGGACGAATTTCATTCCAGGGCATTCCCGCAGATCGTTGCAGGAGCATTGGAGCGTTCAGGCCGAGCGGTCGTTGACTTGCGTCAAACAGGGCACCTCGTCAGGCAATATCTTTGAGGAGCGCAATGTTTCATTTGGGGACTATGTAGACGAGAACGCCTACTCGTCCTCCGCGACACCCCGGCGCCAGTAGGAAACGACGAGATGCTGATGGCTGGCGAGCTGCCTTTCCTGGCGGGCAAAGGCGCGGATGGCGCGAAACGCGTTGAATTCGGCGGCGGCCCACAGGTAGAGCCGTTCGTCCTTTTCCGGGAAATCGGTCCCGCGGATCGCATCCACGAGAAGCGTCGTGGCGCCGGGGGGGCGTCCGCCACGAAAGAGCCATTCGATCTCGACCTTCGACGCCGTCGTCAGGGTCTGGACCTCGGCCGCATCCGCGACTTCGAGGAACGCCTTGCCGCGCGCGCCGGCAGGCAGGTGTTCCAGCATGCGGGCGATGGCGGGAAGCGCGGTCTCATCGCCGGCGAAGAGATACCAGTCCGCGTCGACGAGACCGCCGCCGCCCGGACCGACTACACCGACGCGGTCGCCCACGCGCGCTGTTTCCGCAAAGCCCGAGCCGGGGCCTGCGTCGGCGTGCAGCACAAAGTCGATGTCGAGCGTTCCTGCGACAAGATCGAGGGAACGCACCGTATATTTGCGCATGAGGGGCCGCAGGTCGGGGCGGTCCCAGGCGATGACGCCGTTGCTTCCCACATGCGGCCATTGCGGTTCGGCCGCCTCGGGGTGTTGGATCATGAGGTTGAGGTGCAGCGCATCGAGGCCGGCAAAGCGGGCGACATTCTCGCCGGCAAATGTCAGCCGGCGCATATGCGGGGTCAGCGTGCGACAGCCGACGACGTCGAGGATCTGGAAATTCGGCGGGCGGACGATTTCCCCGCCGTCGCCGGTCCAGGCGATAGTGGGCGGATCGTTGCCGGCAAACTCCAGGATATGCGAAGCGACAGACATGCGCGCGAGATAAAGGCCCTCAAGGTCCGGCGCCGCGACGTCGACCAGCGTCTCCTCCCCCTCGCGGGTAAACGCGGCGCGGATGGCGCCGAGCCTCAGCACGGGACCTCCCGGCCCTTCGCTCACCTCGGCATTGTGCTCGAGCATATGATCGCAGAACTCAGCGATGACCGGACCGGGATTGCGCAGCGCGATCCGGGCCCGGGCGGTATATTCACGTCGCATATCGTATCCTTACGGCTTGAAATCGATCCAGAACGAGCCTTCCAGCGGAACCGCCAGGAAGCGTTCGTTGATCTCGGCGAGCGTCTCGTCGGGGTCGACATCCGCGAAGACCGCGGGGTGCATCCACTTTGCGAAACACTCGAAGATGAGGATGTTGAGCACGGAGATCGACAGCTGGTGCGAAACGGCATGGGCGCGCCCTTGCCGCACCGCGCCCAGCGCGCCGCGGATATCCTTGCCGAGAATGTTTGCGAAGGACTTTTGCGCCGCCTGCACGTCCACACCCCCGCCGAGCACCAGGCCGCCCTGCACGGCGAGATGCGGCCCCCCGGTCGCGATATAGACCGAAGGTTCCGCACCGAGCACATATTCCGGGCTGAGAAGCCCGTCATAGCCCGGCAGGTCGGCGCCGATGCTCTTTCCGCCGGCAAGCCGCAGATATTCCGTCATGCGGTTGCCCTTGCCGGGCGTCGCGCAGCAGGTCGCGCCGGCATGGGCATCGACGAGCACCGAGACCGGCTCCAGCGCGGCCGTGCGATCCGTGATGCGCTTGTAGCGGGCGCGCAGGAAATCGCCGAAGGCCTTGCCCTTCTCGTCGCGCCCAACGGCTTTCGCCAGAAGCTCGACGGCGAACGCGGTCGTTTCCGCCGGCCCCTTGCCGTCGTTGACGGGGCCGTCGAGAAAGAGGACCGGCACACCGGCCGCTTCCAGCGTTGCCGTCGCCTCCGACCAGCCGTCCTCCCAGATCGAAACGACGAACAGGTCCGGTTTGACCGAAAGGATCGCCTCCACCGAAGTCTTCGCCGGCAGCACACCGCCAACGGCAGGAATGGCCTCGATTGCGGGAAAACGCCGGCGATAATCCTCGTACATGCCGCGATCGATACGCTGGGGCGCAGCCCAGCCGGCGATGCGCGAGACGGGGTCGGGATCGACGAGGGCAAGCGACAGGAGGATGAGGCTTTCGTTCGTGGCGATGCGGTGGGCCGGCGCGGCAAGCCGCACCGTGCGCCCGGCCGCATCCGAAAGAACGATCTCCGCCCGCGCCGGGCCGGCGGAAACCGCCAGGAGCAGGAACAGCCCTGCGAGGAACCGGAAGAGGGCCGCCGGCAAGCCGGCGATCCCTCCCCTGTCCCGTCCTCGGCAATCCATGCTCACCACGAATATTTCAGCGTCGCGGTGATGGCGCGACCGGCGCCATAGTTGCAGCTTCCGCCCGTGCTGTTGAGGCAATGGGAGACATACTCCTTGTCGAACAGGTTCGTGACATTGACGCGCAGCTTCGTGCCGGCAAAGTCCTTGCCTATCGCTGCAAAATCATACTCCGCGCCGATATCGACGAGCGCCCGCCCGGGAATGCGCAGCTCATCCTTATAGGTGCTGTCCGTCTGGTAGGAAGACAGGGCGCGCACGCCGGCGGTCAGCGTCAGCCCTTCCATCATGCCCGGCCGGTAGGCGAGCCAGACGCCCCCCTGATGCTCGGGCAGGCGCAACATTTCACGGCCGAGTTCCGCCGGATTGTTGGATTCCAGCACTTTCGAACGCGAATAGGCATAGGAGGCGAGGATATCGAGATCCGGCGTCAGTTCGTACTTGCCCTCGATCTCGATGCCGCGCACACGCTGGCGGCCGGACTGGACGTCATAGAGCACGTCGGTCGGATCCGGCGTCAACGCGTTTTCCAGCGTCAGGTTGAAGAGCGAGACGGCGACCATGCCCCGCCCTTCCGGCGGCTCGTACTTGACGCCGATCTCATACTGTTCGGCCGTCTGCGCCTTGAAGGCATTGCCCGACTTGTCCGTGCCGAGCGTCGGCAGGAAGGCGGTGGAATAGCTGGCATAGGGCGCAAGGCCATTGTCGAAGAGATAGGTGAGGCCGGCCCGCCAGGTCAGCTTCTGGTCCTCGGTCGACACGGTCGACGACGGCGTCAACATGCGGTTCGTGCTGTCGATATCGGAGAAATCGTAGCGCATGCCGAAGGTGCCGACCCAGTTGTCATACCGGATCTGGTCCTGCATGTAGAGGCCGACCTGCTGTTGTTCCTGCAGGCCCGAGCGCTGGATGGCGGGCACGGGAATATCGACCCCGCCATAGCGCGGATCGAGAAAATCGATCGGCGGCACGCCGGCGATGGCATTGCCGAAATTCGTCGACGACGTCGCCTTCAGGTAGTCGAGACCGAGCAACAGCGTATGGTCGAACGCCCCGGTATCGAAGCGGGCCTCGACCTGCGTATCGACGGCAAAGCTGGAGACCCAGTCGTCGGAAATCGCCGAGGCGCGGTTCAGCGTGTGTCCGTCCGCCCCGTAGGCGAAGGCCGGGTTGACGAGAACGAGGAACATATTCTGGCTGGAGCGGCCGTAGCGCAGATTCTGGCGCACCGTCCAGGTCTCGTTGAATTCGTGTTCGAATTCGTAGCCGAGCATGTAGAAATCGCGCTCGAAGACGTCGGCATTCGGATCGCCGAAATTGATGTCGCGCGGGATCTGGCCGAGCGGATTGTCAAGCAGCGTGCCGACGGCCGGATAGAAACGCGGGTTGAAGTTCTCCGGGCGGTCCTTCTGGTAGTAGCCGTAAAGGGTGAGCGAGGTCTGGTCGGTCGGCGCCCAGGTGAGGCTCGGGGCCAGCATCAACTGGCGCTCGCGCTCCTTGTCGATCTGGGTCCCCATGTTCTTGCCGAGCGCGACGATCCGGTAGAGCCAGTCGCCGTCCTGCGTCAGCGGGCCGGTCATGTCGAGCGTGCCCTGCATCCCGCCATGCGAGGAAACCTGGATGCCGACCTCGTTGTGCGCCTCCGCCTGCGGCCGCTTGCCGACCTGGTTGACGAGACCGCCGGGAACGGAGCTGCCATAGAGCACCGAAGTCGGCCCCTTGATGACGTCGACACGCTCCAGCGCGAAGGGATTGACGCTCGGCGTCGCGTAGTTGCTCGGATCGCCCGGCAGGACGAGCCCGTCGAGCCACATCGTGCCGTAATTGTTGAAGCCGCGGATATAGAGCCAGTCGTAGCGAATATCGTAGCCGTTCGGGTCCGGCAGCACGCCCGGTGTATAGCGCAGCGCCTCGGCGACGGTGTTGACGCCCTGCAGATCCATCTGTTCGCGCGTGACGACGCTGACGGCTTGCGGCGTCTCGCGCAGCGGGGTGTTCGTCTTGGAGGCGCTGCGGGCGCGCTTTGCCGCGATACCCTGGTCCGGTCCGCGGCCACTGTCCGTACCGCCGTCCACGGTAATGGTTTCCAGCGCCGTCGCCCCGGTGTCCTGCGCATGCACCGGGCCGGAAAGGCCGGCAGCCACAAGCGCCACGGACGAGACGCACCACAGGCGCCTGTCCGACGTCCGCCGCCCTCTTCCCGCTTCACTGCCCACGCTCGTTTTCTCAACCAAACTCATCATCACGGCCCCAACCGTTTAATCGCCCCACCGAAACTTGACCATATAAATCAAGTTAATATATCTCTTAGGGCAGCATTGGCACGGCCCGCAATGTCGGTTCCTTTGCGGGACGCGCAGATGCCTTTGCGATCCGGGAAATCTCGCCAAGGGTGAAGGTTCGTTAGGATCGGCCGGTCAATGTCGGCGGGTTCGCGCACGGCAGGAGTGAAGGATTGAGCATGGCGGTCGCAGCAGGCGAAGCCGGGCAGCAGGCGAACGACGGACGGGTGCGCGTCCGCGACTTTCTTCGGCACGACGGCATTGCGCTCGACAGCCCCGACGACCGCCTCTCCCCCGACGACACGCTGATGAAGGGCGCGTTCCTGCATCGCGAGCTGCGTCGCGGTCTCGTGCTGCATGTCAGCGATGCGATCGAGGAGCGCGCCTTCACGGCCACCTCGCTGCTGCCGGAAGAGCTTTCCTGCATCTTCTTCCTCGAAGGCAGCGTGGACCTGTCGATCGGGGACCGCCGCTTCGCCTTCCAGGCCGATGACGGCGTGGCGCGCG
Source organism: uncultured Shinella sp. (assembly GCA_946481465.1). The sequence continues at coordinate 5,815 of CAMLOC010000017.1, forward strand.
GGGTGGCGATCATGAACGCCTGCCCCGAACATTTCGCGCGCGCCTCGCGCGGACGGCAGCACCTGCGCCATCTCGTCGTCTCCGCCACGCCGGAATGGCTGCACCGGGATGTTCTCGAGACCGTCGTCGACACCAAGGGCGGCGCGCGCCTGCTGCGCGATCATCTGGCCGAGCATCGCTGGACGCTCACGCCCCGAATGGTGGACCTCGTGCGCCAGATCTTCGCGCCCTCGCCGCTCATCCCCGAGCTGCGGGACCTCTATCTGGAAAGCCGCGCCGTGGAGCTGGTGGCGGAAACCATGGCGGCGGTCCTCAAAGCCGACCGCAGCGATGCCGGCGGAAGCCTCTTGACCCGGCAGGATGCGACCTGCTTGCAACGGGCCAAGGATTTCATCGAGATGCGCATCGCCGAGCCGCTGAGCGTCGACGCCATCGCGCGCGAAGCCGGCATCAGCGCCAGCGGCCTGCAACGCCTCTTCCGCGTTGCGGAGAACCGCAGCATCTTCGACTATGTCCGCAATATCAGGCTCGAACGCGCCTTCGCCGTCCTCGCCAGTGGCGAGGCCAGCGTGCAGGACGCGAGCGTCATCGCGGGCTACACCAACCCCGCCAATTTCGCCACCGCCTTCCGCCGGCGGTTCGGCATCGTTCCCACGGCGGTGAAAAACAGGGTTTGACGACCCGCATCTCCACCTGCCGCCGGCGCTCGGGGCGCTCCACCGATTGTCCGGAACGCGAAGCAAATGGAGGGATGGGGGCCCGCTGCGGCTATCGTACCAGCGCGACGTGACGGCCCGTGTTCGCCCTGTAGATCACGTCCATCTCGACATTGTAGATTTCGGACAGTGCTTCCGGCGTCATGATCTCCTCCGGCGTGGCCTGCGCGATCAGCCGGCCGGAGTGAAGGGCGACGATCCTGTCGCAGAAGCGCGCGGCCATGTTGATGTCGTGCAGGACGCAGATCACCGTTATACCTCTCTCGCGCACGAGATCGCGTACCAGCGAGAGAACCTCGATCTGGTGGCCGACGTCCAGCGCCGATGTCGGCTCGTCGAGCAGCAGGCAATCCGCATCCTGCGCAACCATCATCGCCAGCCAGACGCGCTGGCGCTCCCCACCCGAAAGCGTGTCCACCAGGCGGTCGGCAAAAGAGACGACGCCGGTACGTTCCATCGCCTCGTCGACCTTCGCTTGATCCTCCGCCCGGAAGCGTCCGAGTGCGCCATGCCAGGGATAGCGGCCAAGCGCGACCAGTTCCTTCACAAGCATCCCGGCCGCCGGCGGCGTGTTCTGCGGCAGATGGGCAAGCAGGCGCGCGAAGGAACGCGCGCTCCAGCCCGTTGAGGCCTGTCCCATAAAGACGATCTGGCCCCTGGTGGGTTGCTGCTGTCTCGCCAGCAATTTCAGGACCGTGGACTTGCCCGAGCCGTTGTGGCCGACAAGGGCGATAAACTCGCCGGCAGGCAGTTCAAGCGTAAGCGGATGTAGCAGCGTCTTCTCGCCAACGCGGAACTCCACGTCACGAAGCGAGAAGGCGGGCATGTCGACGTCCGGGGAACGGGCAAGCGCAGCGGGAGAAACAATCATCGAGACGGTCCGGCGGAACATGGAAATCGCGGCTATACGAGCACGTCTTGAGGATTTCCGCAGGAAGGTCAAGCGGCGATGACATCTGCACCATGATGCCGAGGCGCATCACGACGCCCCGGTCGCCGGGTCCCGCAGGAGGCCGCACTCGCCGAGCAAGCTCCAGCGCTTTCCGTTCGACCAGCGCAAGATCGGCCCCGCCGCAGCGTGAGGCTAGAGATCGAGGGCCGGCTCGACGATGGCCATGGTCGCCTCGACATGGTTTCGCGCGGCTTGCTCCGCATCGCTCTCATCGCGGCGCGTGAGCGCGTCCAGGATATGGCGATGCTGGCGATTGGTCTCCTTGACCTCGGCCTCGGAGAAAAGAATGGGCACGCGAAGCATCCAGTAGTGAAACTGCGTGCGCTCGTGGAATTGCTGGAGAAGCGGGTTTTTCGAGGCAGTGACGATCCGCTTGTGGAACTGCGTATTGAGCGCGTTGAGTTCGCTGCGCGTGAGGGCTTCGGCGGGCTCCATCGCCTCTATCAGCCGGGCCAACTCCTCAAGATCGGCCGCATCCGCGTGCCGCGCGGCAAGTCTTGTCGTCGCCGCTTCTATCGCCGCCCTGCTTTCGAATATGGCGCGCACCTGGCTGCGGTCGATCGTCTCGACGACCCAGCCCCGCTCGCGGTTGAGGAAGCCTTCGCCCTGAAGAAGGAGCAGCGCCTCGCGCACGGGGGTGCGGCCGACATTCAGCCGCTCGCACAGATCGTCCTCCACCAGGCGCTGGCCGGGCTTGAGTTCCGCCCCGAGAATCATGCTGCGCAGGCGATTGCGAACATCGGAAGCGATGAAATCTCCGGACGAACTCTTTCGTGACGCCATGGGCCTTGTTCCTTTCACGCACCGGCCCGCTGGCCGGGCCTGTCATCTCCGCGATTTTCCGGCGGCCCATCGCGCTGGGCAAGCCGGGACATGTTCAACAAGCACCGCCAACCTCGCCGGAAGTCGATATATACTCTCGTGTATATTAGGCTCTATCGTCATGCGCCCTGCCGTGTCGAGAGGCAAAGCGATCCGCAGGGCCTTATGCACCACCGGCGGCAGGCATCCCCAGTTCCCGCGCGCGCCGTTGCGCCACCGCGACTGCCCGCCGCAGCAGAGGCGCCAGGCCGTCCTGCGCATCCATCAGCACGGAAAGGGCCGCGGCCGTCGTTCCGTTCGGGCTGGTCACCTGCGCGCGCAGGGCGGCCGGGTCGACATCCGGCGCCAGCGCCATCTTCGCGGCGCCGAAGACGGTCTGCCTGGCAAGGGTCATGGCGATATCGGCCGGCAGGCCGACGGCGACACCCGCCGCGCTGAACGCCTCGATCAGGTGGAAGACATAGGCGGGGCCGGAGCCGGATACGGCCGTCACCGCGTCCATCAATCCCTCGTCCTCGACGAAGGCGACGCGCCCGATCGCCGACAGCAGGTCTTGCGCCCGAGACCTGTCGAGGGGGCGCGTGTTCGCGCTGGCGCAACAGACGATCATGCCCTCGCCGATGGCGGCGGGCGTGTTGGGCATGCACCGGATCAGCGCCGTCCCCGCGTCCGCTTCCCGCCGGATTGTATCGAGGGAAATGCCGGCGGCGACCGAAACGAGCAGACCGTTCCGCGCGAGGACGGGCCGGCAGGCCGCGACCGCTTCGGCCACCGCCTGCGGCTTGGTGGCGATCACCACGACATCGGCACGGAAATCCTCCGGCAGACCGGCGATGGCGGCATGGACCGCCACGCCCAGGGCAGCCGCCCTCTGCCGCAGCTCGGCACTCAGCTCGATCACGGCGAAGCGATGGCCTTCCATGCCGCTCCAGGTGCGCAGCATGGCGAACCCCATATTGCCGGCACCGATCAGCAAGACTTGCATTCGCTACTTCCTTTCGAAACGGCTTCGATCCGTCGACCGGGCGCCCTGCCCGCAACGAGGCCGCTGCCGATGATGAGGCCGGCGCCGGCGAAGGTGACGACATCCGGTATGGCGCCGAAGGCGAGATAGCCGAAGCCCGTGGCCCACAGGAGGTGGGTATAGGAGAGCGGCGCGAGACGGGACACCTCAGCCTCGGGCCGGCGATAGGCGAAGGCGATGGCGACATGGGCCGCCAGCCAGAGACAGCCGGTCGCGGCAAGGAGAACGAGGTCCATTGCCGCCATGGCCCGGAACACGAAGGGCAGCGTGCCGCTCAAAAGCACGAAGCCCGTCAGGGCGGAATAGGCGAGCGTGGTCGCCAGGCCGTCGGCCACCACCGCCCGCCGCGTCATCACGAGCGCGGTCGCCCAGCAGGCGGCCGAGGCGATGGAGAAGAGGGCCGCAGGATTGTAGCCGGCAAGGCCGGGCCGCAGGATGACCAGAACCCCGAGCAGGCCGCCCAAGACGCCCACCCAACGCCAGGCCGGCACCCGCTCCTTGAGGAGCAGCACGCACAGCAGCGTGACGAGGCACGGCGAGATGAAGACGAGCGCGGTCGCCTCGACGATCGGCTGGAGGCTGAGGGCGGCCACCAGCAGGATCGTCGCGCCGGCCATGCCGAGGCCGCGGATGACCTGAGCCGCCGAAGCCGCGCTGCGGGCGGGCCTGCCGGAACGCAGGCACACGGCCGCCAGCAGGATCGACGCCGCGAGATAGCGGAACCAGGCGATCTGCAAGGGATGGAAGGTCGCGGACAGATGCTTGGCGACGACGTCGGACGCCGCGAAGAGCAGCATGGCGGCCAGGCAGAGCAGGATGCTTTCACGCCCGCGCAACCCGGCGCCAAGATCGAGGCCGGCACTGGAAAAGATGCGCGTCATCGGCAAGGATCACGATTTGCGGATTTCGAGCACGATGCCGGCGTTCTCCCGCGTGTCGAAGTAGCAGAAGCCCGAACCGTCCGCGCGCTTGCCGCGGGCGATGACCGGGAGGCCGCGTGCGCGGCCCTCCGCCTCCGCCGCATCGCGGTCGGCCACCTCGAAGCCGAGATGGTAGACGCCCTCGCCGCGCGTATCGAGAAAGCGCCTTTGCGGCGAATCCAGTTCGCCCGGATCGCAGAGCTGGATCTGCACGTTCTCAAGGTCGCAGCATTTGTAGCGCATGGCGTCGGAGGCGGCCTTGCTGGGCACGTCGAATTCCAGATAGGGCCCCTTCTTCGGATAATCGAACCATGGGCCGACGCCGAGGCTCTCATAGTAGGAAACCGCCCTGTCGAGATCGTGGACGACGATGCAGACGTGGTGCAGGTGCTGGAAGATTGCGGTCATGTCGGTTGCCTTCCTTGAGAATGCGCGAAGGTTCGTCGCCGGCGCCGGGAGGGCGCCGGTCGTCGTCGTGAAGGGGGTGCGGATCAGTGCGCCGGCAACAGCCGCGCTAGGAACTGCCGGGCGCGCTCGCTCCTGGGCGCGGTGAAGAAATCCGTCGAGGGCGCATCCTCGGCAAGGCGTCCGCCCTCCATGAAGATCACCCGGTCGGCGACGTCCCGGGCGATGCCCATGTCATGGGTGGCGATCAGCATGGTCTGTCCCTCCTCGGCCAATTTGCGGATCGTCTCGACCACCTCCTGCGCCAGTTCCGGATCGAGCGCCGAGGTGGGCTCGTCAAGCAACAGGACGCGCGGCTGCATGGCGAGCGCCCGCGCGATGGCGACACGCTGCTGCTGGCCGCCGGAGAGTTCCGACGGATAGGCGTCCGCCTTGGCCTTCAATCCCACCTTGTCGAGCAGGTCGAGCGCCAGCGCCGCAGCATCCGCCTTCTGTGCCTTGAGCACATGGACCGGGCCGCTCATCACGTTCTGCAGCGCGGTCATGTGCTTGAAGAGGTTGAAGTGCTGGAAGACCATGCCGATCTTCTGCCGCTGGCGGCTGATCTCCGCGTCGGACAGCTCGTAGAGCGCCTCGCCGCCCAGCCGGTAGCCGATCAGGTCGCCATGCACGTAGATGCGCCCGGCCGAGATGGTTTCCAGATGGTTGACGCAGCGCAGCAGCGTGGACTTGCCGGCGCCCGAAGGACCCAGCAACGCCACGACCTCGCCCTGCGGCACGTCGAAGCTGACATCGGTGAAAGCCGAGACGGCGGCCCATTTCTTGGAGACGCCGACCAGGGAAACGGCGGGGGTCTGTTCCTGTGTGGTGCTCATCGCTGGGGGAAAACCTTTTCGAGGACGGTCTGGATGGCGGTCGCGAAGGCGGTCATCACGAGATACCAGAAGGCGGCGACGGCAAGCAGTTCGACGACCTGGAAATTGGAGGCGTAGATGTCGGTCGCAACGCGCAGCAGTTCCAGATAGCCGATGGCGGAGGCGAGCGAGGAGGACTTCAGCAGCATGATGTACTGGTTGCCCGCCGCCGGGATGATGATGCGGCCGGCCTGCGGGATGACGACCTGAGCGAGCACCTGGCGTTGCGTCATGCCGAGGGCCGTCGCCGCCGCCCGCTGGCCCTTGTCGACCGCGAGGATGCCGGCGCGGATGATCTCGCTCATATAGGCCCCTTCCGCGAGGCTGAGGCCGGCGAGCGCGGCGAGGAAGGGCGTGACGAGCGAGGTGGTGGGCGTCGAGAACAGCGGCCCGGCCATGAAGGGCAGGCCGATCGTGATCGACGGGAACATGATCGGCACGGCGTTGAACCAGAAGATGAGCTGGATCAGCATCGGCGTGCCGCGGAAGAGATAGACATAGGTGGCCGAGATCGCGACCAGGATGGGATTGCCGCTTACCCGCATCAAGGCGGCGATAAAGCCGATCACGGTGGCGATGAACAGCGCCAGCGTGCCGAGCATGAGGGCGTTGACCGCCCCCATGACGATGAGCGGATCGAAGATGTAGTCGGCGAAGACACCGAGATCGACGATCCGCGCGCGGATGGCCGCATGGACGATCGTCACCACCGCCGCCAGGGCGACGGCGCCGAGGATCCATGCCCCCCAGCGGCGGCGATGGACGATCGGAAGTTCCAGGGCGGAAAGACGGTCCGTCATGGCCATGCCTCGTTCTCCCTCAGCGCTTGCTGGCCGGCAGGTTGACGGTGATTTCCGGCAGCGCCGCGCCGCCGACGCCCCACTTGTCCATGATCTTCCCGTAGGTGCCGTCCGCCAGCATTTCCTGCAGCGCCGTCTTCACGGCGTCGCGCAGGCCGGCATTGTCCTTGGAGAAGCCCCAGGAGGTGATGTAGGGCGTCAGCATGTAGTTGCCGCCGACGATGGAATACTTGCCGGGAAACTGCGTGCCCATGTAGACGAGCGCCGGGAAGTCGCCGAGATAGGCATCGACGCGCTTGAGGTCGAGTTGCATGCGGGCATCCGGTGCGGAGGGGAGCTGCTCGGCGCGGATCGCCGCCTTGCCCCCGGCCGTGCAGGCGGCGGATGCCTCCTCGACCTTGGCCATGATGACGCGGCTGCCGAGAAGCGTGGCGACCGACTTGCCGCAGAAATCCGCGATGGTCTTGTACGTCTCCGCATCCTCGGCCCGCACCATGGCGGAGCCGCCGGACGCCATGTAGTTGACGAAATCGAGCTTCTGCTCGCGCTCCTCGGTGTCGCTGATGCCGCCCGAGGCGATGTCGAAGCGCCCGGCCTCGATGCCGGGGATGAGGGCTGCATATTCGGCCTGGACATAGTCGAGCTTCAGTTCGAGCCGGTTTGCGACTTCCGCGAGGAGATCGGCGCTGGCGCCCGTCACCTCGCTTGCGCCCGGCTCGCGGAATTCGATGGGCGGGAAGGTCTGCTGCGAGCCCGCGGTGATCCTGCCCGCCTGGCGGATGGCCTCGGGCACCAGCCGTGCGCTCTCGCCGGCAAAGGCCCCGCCGGCCAGGGCGGCCGTCGCCGCCGCTGCCAGTACGAGGGTGTGGATGATCCCATGTTTCATTGCGTTACCCCTGTCCTTGTTGATCTTGTATGCAGTCCGCATGGATTGGCGGCTGCGCCGCGAGACGGCGCAGCCCACGACGTCAGCGCGTATCCGCGCCCTTGCCGGGAACGGCCGACGGATTCGGCCGGTCGGCGCGCGGGCACTCGGCAGCGCTATCGAAGACCGCCTGTACCTTTGCAAGATAGTCCGGCGAAAAATCCCACTGCTTCAGGCCCGCGGGAATGTGCTCCCAGTAGAAATTCGGCGGGCGCATGGCGATGCCGGGCCGCACGAGGCGATAGGTCCAGCAATCGTATTGCTTGCCGTCCTCGCCGTAGACCGTCACGCAGCAGCGTTCGAAATCGTCGTAGTCTTCGGCAAAATGCGCTTCGTCATGCTCGAACACGACACCGTAGGCCCGCTCGCCCCAGGCTTCCGCCGTGTTGAGGAAATGGCACCAGCCGCGGTCCTTGCGATCGCCCGCCGCGTGGAAGCGCAGCGCATGGTTGGCGGCATAGGCCTTGGTCACCGGCTTTGCCGCCGGCATGAAGCGGGCAATCTCGACGTCGTGCAGCCATGTGCAGTAGGCGAAATAATACATGAAAACCTCTTCCATGGGGCGGGAACCCGCACCCATCCTTGTTGCGTTGCCGGGGAGATTGCGGTTCGCCATCCCTCCATATATTTTTTCATATACGAAGAAATATGCGAGGTCAAGGCGCCCCTGCCCCGCCGGATGACGGTGCGCGAGGTATTGCAGGCAGGCGCCAGCCGGAACGCCGGCCCCGCGCACTCTTCTCGCCTTTCGCTACGATGAGGAGCCCGACGGGCTGCCGGAGGCCTTCCGGCAAGCGCGTTGTCCGGCGGGCAGAAGAAGCTGCTTTCTGTCGCCACGGCCTTCCTCGTGGTGGAACACGACATGCTGTTCACCCGCGATCTGTGCTCGCGCCGCATCGTGCCGGATCGCGGCGCGATCATCGCCGGCTGCGTGCCTCGCGAACTTCAAGACAATCCGCGCCGGCTATGGCGACGGGGTGGCCTTGCCGACCTGCTGGAGGATCCCGCCATGAGGAAGTCGAGAACGATGGTGCGCTCTCGCTGTGCTTCTGATCGCCGGAACCGGAGGCGCGCGCACGCATGCCGGCAGGTCTCATGCCGGCTCGATCTGCGCGCTCATATTGGTCAGCCGGGTCTTGACGAGATCGTCAAAGCCACCGGCAACCATGTGGCATTCCAGCACCTCCGGTGCCAGCCGCACCGCCCGGGCGAACGTCTCGGACACATCCGGCATCGCAGTGCCCGATGACGCGTCGATGTGACGCCGTTGAAGCTCGAAAGGGTGGAGGGCGAGGAGGTGTCAGGATTCGATAAACGACACGATGGACAGGGCGGCAGAAGCCGCCCTGTGCTTGTGGCGGCGGATATCGCGCTCCGCCGCCCACGATCTCTCAAGGTCAGCTATCCGTCGCCGTCGGCTCGACTGCGGTCGTGTCCGTGGCGGGCAATGCCTCCAGAGCAACCAGGTTCTCGGCACAGCGATCTGCGGCCCCGGGAGCCTCGCGCTGCATGCCGGCAAGTTTGATCCAGCCGCCTTCGGTGATGAAGGTATCGCGCTGATAGGACGATGTGTCCTTCAACTCCGCAAGCTTTTGACTGGCGTTCGGTGCGGTGACGAATCGTTCGACACAGAGATTGGCGACGAGTTCAGCGCGGGCCGTGCGCGCGGCATCTTCCGCCATCTTCGTCGCCGTGCCGCCGGTCGTCCAGCCGCCGGCGGAAAAGCCAACGATCATCGTCAGGACAGCGACCCCCGCCATGGACCAGAACCAGAGCGTCTTGGAGGGCTGATAGTTCTCCCAGCGTTGAGAAACGGTTTGTTCGGTTGTCATTTGTTACCCCTTTCGTTCAAATTCATTACTTCGCATTTAGAACAATGCGACATTAACATATCGTAAGACGATATAAACCCACTCTCTGCAGGCGGAGCACAGTCCGCCTCCGGACGGGGGTGAACCACCATCACCCTTCATCCCATGGTCCGGCCGCTCCGAAATCCCGTCCCGGCCGAACAGCCCGGCTGCGCTTCTGCTGATTTCAGTTGTCGCGGCGCCGGACGAAAAATACCA
>CAMLOC010000018.1 GCA_946481465.1 uncultured Shinella sp.
GAGCGTGACGCTCTCCATGGCGCGTCCCGGCGGCAAGCGCCGCTATGTCAACGGCATCGTCACCGCCTTTTCCGCCGGCGCCTTCACGCGCAGCGAGTACCGGCTCTACACGCTGGTCGTCTCGCCCAGCCTCTGGCTCCTCAAGCGCACCTCCGACCACAAGGTCTTCCAGGAGAAGACCGCCGTCGCCATCATCGAGCAGTTGCTGGGCGACAGCGACGTGCCCTTCGAAAAGAAGCTGAGCGCCAGCTACGAGACCTGCGAATACCGGGTGCAGTTCGGCGAGACGGATTTCGACTTCTTCCAGCGCCTCCTCGCCGAGGAGGGCATCTTCTATTTCTTCAAGCACAAGGACGGCGAGCACAAGCTGGTGCTGGCCGACAACGCCTCGGCCTATGCCGATTGCCTGCAGGACACCGTCGAATACCGCCAGGGGCAGGAAGAGGCGGTCGACGGCATCCACACCTTCGACACGGCCGCGCACCTCACCGACGCCCAATGGCATATCGAGGACTACGACTTCGAGAAGCCGGCCAACAATATCGAGGGCGAGCGCAAGACGAACCAGCAGCCCGCCTCGGCCAAGAAGTGGGAGCACTACCGCTTTCCCGGCACCTCCGTGAAGGCCGACACGCTGAAGCGCTTCGCCACCGCCGCCATCGACGCGGCCGAGGCCGGCTTCGAGACGGCGGAGGGCGGAAGCACCTGCGCCAGCTTCACGAGCGGCCACGCCTTCACGCTGAAGGGCCATCCCGTCGCCGCGGAGAACCGCCGCGTCGTGCTGACGACGGTGCATCACGAGGCCCTCAACCGCGTGCATTTCGCCCAGCGGCCCGGGAGCGAGGCTAAGCCCTATTACCGCAACACCTTCACCACGATGCCGGCGACGCGCATCGCCCGCGATCCGCTGCCCGCGCCCAAGCCCGTCGTGCAGGGCCCGCAGACCGCGCTGGTCGTCGGCCCGTCGGGCGACGAGATCCACACCGACAAATACGGCCGCATCCGCGTGCAGTTCCACTGGGACCGCTACGGCAAGAAGAACGAGAAGAGCTCCTGCTTCGTGCGCGTGGCGCAGTCGCTCGCCGGCAGCAACTGGGGCTCCGTCTTCGTGCCGCGCGTCGGCATGGAGGTGGTGGTGCAGTTCCTCGACGGCGACCCGGACCGGCCGCTGGTGACGGGCGCCGTCTACAATGCCGACAACATGCCGCCCTGGGCGCTGCCGGCCAACATGACCAAGAGCGGGCTCCTGACCCGCAGCAGCAAGTCCGGCCAGACGGCCAATGCGAACGAGCTTTCCTTCGAGGACAAGAAGGGCGAGGAGAAGATCACCTTCCACGCCGAGAAGGATTTCCTGCGCGAGGTCGAGAACGACGACACGCTGGATGTCGGCCACGACCAGAAGCGCACGATCAAGAACAACCGCACGACCGAGATCACCGAGGGCAACGAAAGCCTGACGATCAAGAAGGGCAACCGGACGGAAAAGATCGAGACGGGCAACGAGACGCTCGATATCGACAAGGGCAACCGCACCGTAACGCTGTCGACCGGCAACGACGAGCTGACCCTCAAGAAGGGCGGGCGCACCGTGGCGCTCACCATGGGCAACGACAGCCTCACCCTTTCCAAGGGCAACCAGACGACGAAGGCCAGCGCCGGCAAGATCACGCTGGAGGCGATGCAGGGCATCACGCTGAAATGCGGCACCAGCACGGTGGAGATCACCCCGGCCGGCATCACCATCAAGGGCGTCACCCTCTCCATCGAGGGCACGGCCAAGACCGATGTCAAGGGCCCGATCGTCAACGTCGCGGGCGATGGCATGGCCATCCTCAAGGGCGGCATCGTGAAGATAAACTAGGGCGGTTCCGGCAAGCGCGCAGGCGCGCCTTGCATCCGCAATCGGGAAGAATGAAGGGCAGACGGTGAAGATCCAGACGGAAGCCTTCCGCAAGGTGACGGCCCAGACGGCGCAGGAGATCTGCAGTCGCGCGGACCTGTCCGCCGAGGCTCGCCCCTTCCTCCTGCCCGACCTGTCGCCGCAGGGCTTCCTCTCGCTGCTCGTCGAGGCGGAGAATATCGGCGATGCCGTGCGCTTCCTCGCCTTCGCCCTACCCATCCGCGAGGCGATCTGGTGGGCCCATGTGGTGGCGCGGACCAATATCCCGGTGCCGACCGAGCTGGAGATGCTGTGCCTCGACCGGACGGCGGCCTGGGTCTACGAGCCGGACGACGCGCGGCGGCGCTCTTGCATGGAATGCGCCGAATCGGCCAAGTTCACCGGAGCGGCGGCCTATGCGGCGCTGGCGGTGTTCTGGTCCGGCGGCAGCCTTGCGCCGGAGGGCATGCCCGATGCGGAGGCCGATCCGCGCCTGGGGCCGATCGGCGCGGGGGCGTCCATCCTGCTGTCGATCACCAACGGCGATGCGGCGACGCTCGTCGACCGTTTCGAGACGGCGGTCGTCCGGGCGATGAGCATCGCCAACGGCGGCAACGGCTGGTTGCCGGGCGAACGGCCGGCGGGGGCGAACGGAGCGTGAGCCGAGCGTCGCGAAACCGTGTGGCGGTTTGCGGGACGGCGGGCTCGGGGCGAAGACCCGCAATCGGGAGATTCGCTTCAAGATCAATTAAGTATTTGGGGCTAAGCATGCAGTGCGGGCCTCGCGTAGAGCGGTATCCGATTGAAGTGCGGCGGAAGCGGCGGGCGCCGGGTGTTCCGCAATCAGCCCGCGAGGGAAGGACCTAGACCCATGGCTCTGCCGCAGGTTATCGATATCGATGCTCTGCTCCAGCCGATCTCGGAGGAGGCGCCTGCCGGCGTCGATCCGCGTTCCGACAGCTCGCCCACTTCGCTCTACTACCGCACCAAGGACGCCCGCAACGCCGCCCGCTCGGCCGAACGGGCCACCGTCGAAATCGGCGGCGCACCGCCGGAGGAATGGGACACGGTCGCCGAGACGGCGGCGGATATCCTCGGCAGCCACGGCAAGGATCTCGAAATCGCCGCCTGGCTGATCGAGGCGCTGTTGCGGCAGGACGGGTTCCTCGGCCTGCGCGACGGCCTGAAGGTGATGACGGGGCTCGTCACCCAATTCTGGGAGACCTGCTTTCCCGAGCTCGACGAGGACGGCGTGGAGGGCAAGGTGTCCGCCGTCGCCGGTCTCAACGGGTCGGGCGCGGTCGGCACGCTCATCCAGCCGATCCGCCTCGTGCAGATCACGCGCGGCTCGCAGGCCAGCTTCTCGCTGTGGAACTACGAGCAGGCGACCGACCTTGCCAAGGTCACCGACCCCGGCCGCCGCCAGGAGCGGATCGACAACGGCGCGGTGACCATGGAACAGTTCATGGAGAGCGTGGCCGATACGCCGCCCTCCTTCTTCGCCGACACCCAGGCCGCCATCCAGGAAACGCTTGCCGCCCTTGCGGAAATGTCGGCGGCCTTCGATGCGGTGGCCGGCATCGACGCTCCGCCCGTCTCGGCGCTGCGCGAGCTCCTGGAGGAGATTTCCCGCTCGATCGCCCATTTCGCCGCTGACAAGCTGGCGGTGGCGAACTATTCTTCCGGCAGCGAGGACATCGCCGCCGACGACCCGGCAGACGTGGGCGAAGCCGGTGCACGCGCGACGGGGGAAGCCACCGTCGTCGTGCGGAAGATCGAAGGCTACCAGTCGCGCGAGGAGGCGCTGGCGGAATTGTCCCGCATCGCCTCCTATTTCCGCAAGACCGAGCCGCATTCGCCCATGTCGTACACGCTCGACGACGCCGTCCGGCGCGCGCGCATGAGCCTGCCGGAACTGCTGCTGGAGCTGGTCGAGGACCCGTCCCACCTGCAGCGCATCCTGCTTGCGGCGGGCATCAAGCCGCCGGAGCAGTCACAAGGTTACTGATAACGAGTTGCAGTAGATCCACCGCTTGAAGAGGGGGCCGTCATGGCAGAAAGCGTTCAACAGAAACTGAAGAGAGTGCGCGCACCGCGCGTTCACATCACCTACGACGTGGAGACGGAAGGCGCGCAGGTTCGCAAGGAACTGCCGTTCGTGGTCGGCGTCATGGGCGACTTCTCGGGCAAGCCCTACGAGCCGCTGAAGCCGCTGCGCGACCGCAAGTTCACCCAGATCGACCGCGACAATTTCGACGACGTGATGCAGCGCATGACGCCCGGCGCGGAATTCAAGGTGGAGAACACGCTGGCCGGCGACGAGTCGCTGCTGCCGGTCTCGCTGAAGTTCAAGTCGATGGACGACTTCGAGCCCGGCGCCATCGTCGAGCAGGTCGAGCCGCTGCGCAAGCTGCTGGCCGTGCGCAACAAGCTGCGCGACCTGATGTCGAAGGTCGACCGCTCGGAAGAGCTGGAAAGCCTTCTGGAAGAAGTCCTGCAGAACACCGACAAGCTGACCGCCCTCGCCGGCGAGCTCGGCGCAGAGAAGGAGTAAGGGCATGAGCGCCGAGACCCAAGCAGCCGGCAGCGCCGCTGCCGCCGAAGAAACCGGCTCCGTGAGCCTTCTCGACCAGGCCATCCAGGTCACCAAGACGGCCGAGCCGGACGAGATCCAGGACCTCCTGCGCACGCTGACCTCGGAAGCCCTCTCGGGCACCGTCACCTTCAGCAAGAACCTGACGCAGACCTTCAACAAGGCGATCGCCGCGATCGACGAGAAGCTTTCCAAGCAGCTCACCGCGATCATGCACAACGAGGACTTCCAGAAGCTGGAAGGCTCCTGGCGCGGCCTCAACTACCTCGTCAAGAATTCGGAGACCAGCTCCACGCTGAAGATCCGCGTTCTCAACATGTCGAAGAAGGAACTGCACAAGGACCTGACGAAGGCCGTCGAGTTCGACCAGAGCCAGGTCTTCAAGAAGCTCTACGAGAACGAGTTCGGCACGCCCGGCGGCGAGCCCTACGGCGCGCTGATCGGCGACTTCGAATTCGGCGCCGGCACGGAAGACCTCGAAGTGCTGCAGGGCATGTCGAACGTCGCGGCCGCCTCCTTCGCGCCCTTCATCTCGGCCGCCGGCCCGAAGATGTTCGGCCTTGAAAGCTACACCGAGCTTTCCAAGCCGCGCGACCTGGAGAAGATCTTCGACAGCTCGGAATACATCAAGTGGCGCGGGTTCCGCGACAGCGAGGACAGCCGCTTCGTCACGCTGACCATGCCGCGCGTCCTCGCCCGCGTTCCCTACGGCTCGCAGGGCAAGCAGATCGAGGAGTTCAAGTTCGAGGAAGCCCCGATCGACGGCAACGGCGTCGTCTCCAAGATGGATTCGGAAGACTTCACCTGGATGAACGCCTCCTATGCGCTCGGCGAACGCCTGACCTCGGCCTTCTCCAAGCATGGCTGGTGCGTCGCCATCCGCGGCGCGGAAGGCGGCGGCAAGGTGGAAAACCTGCCGACCTTCACCTTCACCAGCGATGACGGCGACGCCGACCAGCAGTGCCCGACGGAAATCGGCATCACCGACCGCCGCGAGGCCGAACTGTCCAAGCTCGGCTTCCTGCCGCTCTGCCACTACAAGAGCACCGACTATGCCGTGTTCTTCGGCGCGCAGACCACCCAGCGCCCGAAGAAGTACGACAAGCCGGACGCGACGGCCAACGCCGCGATCTCGGCGCGCCTGCCCTACATCATGGCGACGTCGCGCTTCTCGCACTATCTCAAGGTCATGGGCCGCGACAAGATCGGCTCCTTCCTCGAGGTCAGCGATTGCGAGAACTGGCTCAACACCTGGATCCGCGGCTTCGTCAACGGCAATCCGGATGCGAGCGCCGAGATGAAGGCGCAGTATCCGCTGGCCGAAGCCCAGGTCACGGTGAAGGAGATCCCCGGTTCGCCGGGCGCCTACAACGCCGTCGCCTACCTGCGTCCGTGGCTGCAGATGGAAGAGCTGACCGCCTCCATGCGCCTCGTCGCGCGCATTCCGCAGATGGGCTGAGGCCCCGATGCATGAAGACGACGCCATCGCTGCGGGACACGCCTCCGGCGGCGATGGTGCGACGGGCGAAGCCGGCCTGCGGCTTCGCATCGTCGACGCCGTCCTTGGCCGCGGCGGGGATGCCCCCGCCGCGGCGCTCAACCGGTTCCTCGCCTGCGAGGACCCCGAGGAATGCCTCCGCCTCTGGTTCGGCCCGCGCAAGGGCGGGGACCAGCCGCGCGCGGTGCTGACGCGCGACATCGCCGCGATCGACCCGCTGATCGGCGATCAGGTCGACGCCATCATCCACACCCCCGATTTCAAGGCGCTGGAAGCCTCCTGGCGCGGCGTCGACCTCCTGCTTTCGGAAAGCGGCAGCGACGACAAGGTCCGCATCAAGCTGTTCAACGCCACCTGGGCGGAGCTGTCGCGCGATTTCGACCGCGCCATCGAGTTCGACCAGAGCACGCTGTTCTCCAAGGTCTACAGCGAGGAATACGGCATGCCGGGCGGCGTGCCCTACGGGCTGCTCCTGTGCGACCATGCGGTGCGCCACCGCGCGCCCGGCGCGCAGGACGACGTCGGCACGCTCACCGGCCTCGCCCAGGTCGCCGCCGCGGCCTTCTCCCCCTGCATCCTCGGCGCGGCGCCGGAACTCTTCGGCGTCACCACCTTTTCCGACCTTTCCTATGCGCAGCGCCTCGACGCCGGCTTCCAGCTCGGCGAATACCACCGCTGGCGCCGGCTGCGCGACCTGGAGGACAGCCGCTTCCTCGGCATCGCCATGCCGCGCGTCCTCTTGCGCGACCGCTACCGCGACAGCGCCTCGCGGCAGGACGGCTTCCGCTATGCCGAGGGCGGCGCGGGAGTGGATTCCTGGCTCTGGGGCAATGCCGCCTTCGCCTTCGGCGTCGTCGCCATCCGCGCCTTCCGCGACTGGGGCTGGTTTGCCGACATGTGCGGCACGCGCGGGCCGGAGGGCGATCTCGGCGGCGTGGTCGACCACCTGCCGACCGCCAACTTCTCCACCGGCGAGGCCGTCGCCTACCGGCGGCCGCTCGAGGTGGAGCTGACCGACAAGAAGCAGAAGATCCTCGAAGGGCTCGGCTTCATCGCGCTCACCCCGCGCAATTTCGAGCGCTCCGTCGTCTTCCTCGGCGCGCAGTCGCTCTATGCCGCCCCGAACGACGGCGAGTTGCCCGAGCAGGTCAACGGCCGGCTGTCCTCCATGCTGCACTATGTCATGTGCATGAGCCGCTTTGCCCATTACGTGAAGATCATGGCCCGCGACCGGGTCGGCGCCTATACGACGCCGCAGGACCTCGAGCGCTACCTGGAGGACTGGCTGCGCAGCTACACGATCGGCAACGCCGATGCCGGGCCCGAACTGAAGGCGCGCTATCCGCTGGCCGGGGCGGGGCTGGAGATGAGCGAGGTGAGCGGGCGCCCGGGCGTCATGAACTGCGTGCTGCACCTCCAGCCGCATTTCCAGTTCGACCAGGTCGTCTCCGGCTTCCGGATGCGCACCGAGGTGCAGGCGATGCGGTCGCGGTAAGGCAAAGGAGACAGCATGGCCCGGCTTCCCAACAAGGCCCCTCCCCGGCTGGCGCTCTTCGACCGGCTGTTGCAGGGCGACAGCATCGAGACCGACCGCAGCGCCGACCGCGCCATGCAGGAGTTGCACGAATCGGTGCGGCGCGACCTGGAAATCCTGTTCAACACCCGGCCGGGCCGCCTGCCGCAGGATACGCGGCTGGCCGAGCTGCGCCAGTCGATCCTCACCTACGGCCTGCCGGAAGTGCAGAGCCAGCAGCTTGCCTCGCCCGCCCAGCAGGAGGAATTCCGCAAGGGCCTGGAGGAGGTCATCCGCCGCTTCGAGCCGCGCTTCCGCGAGCTTTCCGTGGCGCTCGTCGTGCCGGAGAACCAGGTCGAGCGGGTGCTGCGCTTCCAGATCAACGCGCTGCTGGAAACCGATTCCTCCAGCGAGGCGGTGATCTTCAACACGGCGATCGATCCCGTGACCGGCATGCTCTCGATCAACGGTCGGTGAGCCCGCCCCGGCAATTGCGCTCCCCGCCTTGAAACGCTGCGCGAATGGCGTAACGTGCGGCGCAGGCGCCGCCCTTCATTCGCATCGCAGTCACGAGGCCCTCTTTGGATTTCTCTACGGCAAGAATCCTCATCGTCGACGATATCGAGGACAACCGGGACGTGCTGGCGCGCCGCCTGCGGCGGCAGGGCCTCGTCGACGTGCACCAGGCCGCCGACGGCGTGGAGGCGCTCGAGAAGATCCGCAGCGAGCCCTTCGACCTCGTGCTGCTCGACGTGATGATGCCGCGCATGAACGGCGTGGAGGCGCTGCAGGCGATGCGCGATGAAGGCTGGCTCGACAGGACGCCCGTCGTGATGATCTCCGCCGCATCCGAGATCGAGACGGTGGTGCGCTGCGTCGAGCTCGGCGCCGAGGACTACCTGCCCAAACCCTTCAACCCCGCGCTGCTTGCCGCGCGCGTGCGGGCGGTGCTGGAGCGCAAGTTCCTGCGCGACATCAACCGGCGCCAGCTCGAACGGCTGGAGCGCGAGCTGGCGGAAGCCTGGCTGTGCCAGCAGTCCATGTTGCCGACCGATTTTCCCGTCGATCCCGCCCGGCTCGACATCTTCGCCAGCGTCGATCCCGCCCTCGAGATCGGCGGCGATCTCTACGACGTCTTCGAGGTGGCGCCGGGCCTTGTCGCGCTGGCGATCGGCGACGTGGCGGGCAAGGGCGCTTCGGCCGCGCTGTTCATGGCGCGCACGCGCAGCCTGCTGCGGGCCGGGACGCTGCAGTTCCACGCCATTGCCGGCCGGGTGCCGCAGCCTTCCGAGGTCGTCGCCCTCGTCAATGACGAGCTTTGCAAGAACAACCCGAATTCCCGTTTCGTCACGCTGTTCTTCGCCCTCCTGGAGGTTGCGACCGGGCGGCTTGCCTATTGCAATGCCGGCCATGTCTATCCGATCCTGGCGGGGGCCGGCGGGGTATCGGAGATCGCGACGCCGCCCGATCCGGCGCTCGGCGTCATCGAGGCGCTGACCTTCACCGACCAGGCGCTGGTGCTCGATGCGGGCGACTGCCTGTTCCTCACCTCCGACGGCCTCTCGGACATGCAGGACGCCGACCAGGCGCAGTTCGGCACCGAGGCGGTGCTCGCCGAGATTGCCGCCAATGGCGGCGCGACGGCGGCCGATCTTGCCGGCGCCGTGCTGGCGAAAGCACGCACCTTCGCCGGCGGCGCGGCGCAATTCGACGACATCACGGTGCTCGTCGTCCGGCGCTGCGGCTGAACGCGAAAATTGCAGCCGGAACGCGACTTGCCCTTGTCAATCGCGCGGCGTTTGCACTAGCCTCCGCTTCAGTGCTTCGGCGATGGCGTTATCATCGGACGCCGCGTGACACGCGGTGGAAATGGGGGGTGGGGCGGCATGGCGCAGGGGCTGCGCACGGGCCGTCTCCGGTTTTTCAAAGGGGAACGAATCGTGCCGGGTGGTATCAATCTGAGCGCTCTCAAGAAGGACGACGCGGAAGACGTGTGCTGGTTCGTCGTCGAATCCGTCTCTGACATGGACGACACCGCAGCGAGCATCGTGGGGGTCGCGCGTTTCCTGCGCGAGGTCTACGGGGCCGTGGATGCGGACGAGAAGATCATCCCCAATCCCGCCTTCCTGGCCAACGGCCATGACGGCATGTCGCCGAAGACGCGCAAATACTTCACCGGCCGCGCCTTCAAGGGGGTCGGCGGCAGCGCGGTCAGCCTTGCGGGCGGGCTCGCCTCGGGCGTGACGGCGGTCGATGTCGGCGGCATCCTCAGGGAAGGCAGCGCCGTCGGCACCACGGCCGCGCACCTCATCGGCATCTCCGCCGCCGGAAAGGGCTTCAAGAAGAGCGAGACGGTCACGCGCTGGGTCGATGCCATGCTCAAGGCGAAGGTCGCCAAGATCGGCGTGCGCGGCGTGGGCCTTGCCGGCGCCGCCATTCCGATCCCCGCCGTCGGCCTTGCCACCGGCGTCGCCACCACCGTCGCCAAGCTTGGCATCAAGGTGACGCTCAGCAAGCTGGTGGCGCGCACCGCGATGGAGGTGCACTGGCGCGCCTACCAGGAAACCGTGATCTCCAGCGCCATCACGCGCGGCGCCTCCAGCGGCCCGGTCGGCCCCGCCTCGGCGATGTTCTACGAGATCTTCACCAAGCGCAGCTTCACCCGCCTCTTCGGCAAGCACGACACAGCCGCCCTGATCAAGGAACCCGGCGGCTGGATGGCGCTGAACAACAAGCTGATGCTCATGTAACCGGGGCGATGTGAAGACCCCTCCCCAACCCCTCCCCACAAGGGGGAGGGGCTTACCGCGCCGCGTCCTCGGCGCGAAAATCTGAGGGAAGAGCAAGCCTCTTTCTTTCTCCCCCCTTGTGGGGGAGATGCCGGCAGGCAGAGGGGGTTTTCACAACCGCCCGCCCGCCCCCGCAGTCAAGGATCGCGTCCATGTCCTCCCCTCCCCGCCTCATCGACCTTGCCGCCGACACCGCCACGCAGCCTTCGGAGGGCATGCGCCGGGCGATCGCGGCGGCGCCGGTGGGCGACGAGCAGCGGGGCGAGGACCCGACGACGCTGGCGCTGGAGGCGCGGGTGGCCGACCTCCTGGGACAGGAGAAGGCGCTGTTCCTGCCCTCCGGGACGATGGCGAACCAGATCGCCTTCCTGGTCCATTGCCGGCCGGGAGACGAGATCGTCTGCGCGGAAAACGCCCATGTCTTCGGCTCGGAGGGCGCGGGGGCGGCCGCCTTGTCCGGCGCGCAGTTCCGGCCGATCGAGACGCCGACCGGCCTCTTCTCGGTGGAGGACGTCGCCCGCCGGCTGCGTGCGCCGCGCCATCGTTCGCCGCGCAGCCGCGTCATCGCCATCGAGCAGACGACCAACCGCGGCGGCGGACGCATCTGGCCCGAGGAGACGATCCTGGCGCTGAAGGCGCTGGCGCGCGACAACGGGCTGGCGCTGCACATGGACGGCGCGCGGCTGCTCAATGCCGCCGTCGCCACCGGCCTTGCGGCGGCGCGCTTCGCCGCACCCTGCGACAGCGTGTGGATCGACCTTTCCAAGGGGCTCGGCTGCCCGGTCGGCGCGGTTCTGGCGGGGCCGGAAGATTTCATCGAGGAAGCGCTGGTCTGGAAGCACCGGCTCGGCGGCGCCATGCGCCAGTCCGGCATCCTTGCCGCCGCGGGCCTCTATGCGCTCGACCACAATGTCGCGCGCATGGCCGAGGACCATGACAATATCCGCCGGCTTGCCGCGCTCCTTGCCGGCGTGCCGGGCCTGACGCTACAGCCCGAAAGCGGCTTCACCAACATCCTCTTCCTCGACCTTGCCGGCACGGGCGTTGCCGCGGGCAGCCTCGCCGAGGCGCTGCTCGGCGAGGCGATCCGCGTCAATGTCGAGGGCGCAAGCCGCATCCGCCTGGTCACCCATCTCGATATTTCGACCGGGGACGTCGAGACCGCCGGGCGGGCGATCGTCGCGGCGCTGGCGCGGCTTGGCCATTCCGCCCCGCAGGGGTGAAAAGCCCCCGGTCGTCAGCCCGTCATTTCGGCGCGTGGCCGTGCTCGGCGTCGATCGTCCGGCTCTCGCCGGAAGCGACCATGGTGCGCGTGGCGTCGACCGTGGCATAGGTCCAGAAGATGCGCATCGGCTTGTCCGACGCGTTGATGAAGCGGTGCGGCACGTTGGCGGGGATCCAGGTCGTGTCGTTGGTGGCAAGATGGTGCTGCACACCGTCGATCTCGGCGATCGCCTCGCCCTCGATCACCATGACGCTTTCCTCGCAATTGTGGAAATGCAGGCCGATGGCGGCGCCGGGATCGAAGGCGGTGATGCCGTTGATCATGCTGGTGGAGCCGCAGCGGCGGGTGACGAGCGGCGTGGTGCGCGCGCCGCCGCCGCGGTCGTTGGTCTTCAGTTCGCGCGGGCGCAGGATGGCGGGTTCGGGCATGTGGGACCTCACTTGGCAGGACCGATCCAGACGGTCTTGATGTTGACGAATTCGCGGATGCCGTAGACGCCGAGCTCGCGCCCGTAGCCGGAGCGCTTGATGCCGCCGAAGGGGTAGCGCGGGTCGGAGGCGGTCATGCCGTTGATGAAGACGGCGCCGGCATCGATGCGGGCGGCAAGCGCGCGGCCGCGGGCCGTATCGCCCATCCACAGCGCGGCGCCGAGGCCGTATTCGCTGTCATTGGCCATGGCGACGGCCTCGTCGGCGTCCTTGGCGCGGATGATGGCGGCGACCGGGCCGAAGGTCTCCTCGCGGAAGGCGGTCATGCCGGGCCGGACATGGTCGAGCACGGTCGGCGGATAGTAGAAGCCGTCGCCCTCGACGGGCGTCCCGCCGAGCTTCAGTTCCGCCCCCTCGGCAAGCGAGCGCTCGACCTGGTCGTGCAGGCCGGTGCGCAGGTTCTCGCGGGCCATCGGGCCGATCTTCGTGTCGCGCGCCATCGGATCGCCGATTTTCAGCGCGGCCGCCTTTTCGACGAAGAGCGCGGTGAAGCGATCGGCCACGGCCTCTTCCACGATGAAGCGCTTGGCATTGACGCAGGACTGGCCGACATTGATGTAGCGCGCCTTGACGGCGGTCTCGGCGGCGGCCTCGATATCGGCATCGGCGAGCACGATGAAGGGATCGGAGCCGCCAAGTTCCAGCACCTGCTTCTTCAGCGCCTTGCCGGCCTGCGAGGCGACGATGGCGCCGACCTCGGTCGAGCCGGTGAGCGTGACGGCGGCAATGCGCGGATCGGCGATGAGGCCGGCCACCTTGGACGTGTCGACGAGGAGCGTCGCCGTCAGCCCGGCCGGCGCGCCGGCGGCCTCCATCACCTCCTGCACGGCCAGCGCGCATTCCGGCACGTTGTTGGCGTGCTTGAGGATGGCGCCGTTGCCGGCGGCGAGCGCCGGGGCGGCGAAGCGGAAATACTGCCAGAACGGATAGTTCCACGGCATGATCGCCAGCACCACGCCGAGCGGCTCGAAGGCGACGACGCTCTCGCTGGCATTGGAGGCGACGGGCTCGTCGGCAAGATAGGCCGGCGCATGCTCGGCGTAGAAATCGCAGTTATAGGCGCATTTCTCGATCTCGGCCTCGGCTTCCGCGATGGGCTTGCCCATCTCGCGCACGATCATTTCGGCATAGCGCGCCTTGCCGGCGCGCAGCGCCGCGGCCATGCGGGAAAGCAGCCCCACGCGCTCACCGACCGGCACGCGCCGCCAGGCGCGCTGGGCCTTCGCGGCCGCCTCCAGCGCGGCGTCGACGGCGGCATCGTCCTGCAGGTCGAAGCTGCGGATCGGCTTTCCCGTGGCGGGGTTGACGGAGGTGATCGTGGTCATGAGGAAACCTTTTCGGAAAGGAGCCGCTTCCAGCCCGGCAGGAAGGCGGTGCTGGCGGATGTCGCGGCGGAGGGGATGTATTCGAAGCCGATGGCGCCGGCATAGCCCGCTGCCGCAAGGGCGGTAAGGACGGGCTCGAAGGCGAGCGTGCCGGTTCCCGGCTCGTGGCGGCCGGGATGGTCGGCGATATGGACATGGCCGATGCGGCCGGCATTCTGCGTGATCCAGCGGCGCGGATCCTCGCCGAGCACGGCGGCATGATAGGTGTCGAACAGCAGGGCGAAACGGCCCTGGAACTGGTCCTGCAGGTCGGCCGCGAGGGCAAGGCTGCCCATGTGGTAGCCGGGAATGGTGATCGCCTCGACGAGCACCCGCACGCCGCTGCCCTCCACCCGGTTCAGCGCCCAGGAGAGGTTGAGCCTGTAGGTCTCGGCGGCATCCAGCACGCCGCCCTTCGGCACGCCCGCCATGGGGTGGACGAAGGGGCAATCGATCTCCAGCGCATAGGCGAGCGCGCGGTCGAAGCCGGCGCGGAACTCCGCCTCGCGGCCGGCGAGCGCGGCAAGGCCCTTCTCGCCCGCAGCCGCATCGCCCATGCCGGAGGTGACCTGCGAGAAGGTGAGGCCGAGATCGGCAAGGCGGGCGCGCATCTGCCTTGCCGGCACGGCAAAGGGCTCGGGATGCTCGATGGCGGTGAAACCGTCGCGCGCCGCCGCCGCCGGCCGCTCGGCAAGCGGCAGGTCGCCGTAGAGATAGCCGATATGGGCGGAGAGGCGGTTCATCAGGCGGCCTCGAGCGGCGCCGCGCTGCCCGCGGGGAAGGCGACATTCGCGCCCGCGCCCTCGGCCGTGAGGTCCGCGACGACATTGCCGGTGACGGGGATGCCGGTGCGGCGGCGCTCGTCCTCGCGGCGCTGCTCGGGCTCGCCCGGCATCATGATCTCCTCGACGCCGGCCGCGCGCGGCAGCACCTTGATGCGCTCATAGAACTCGTCCATCCGCGCGCCGAAATCGTCGAGCGAGAGGAAGAGATCCGGCTTGATGGCGAAGAACAGGTGGCCGACATTCTGCGGCTCGGAATGGTCGAAATAGAGGCTCTTCACGTCGCCGCCGAAGTTCGCGCCGGTGAGGACGCCGGACATCAGGTCCATCAGCGTCGCCAGCACCGAGCCCTTGACGCCGCCGAAGGGCAGGCAGACGCCCTCGAAGGCCTTGGCGGCGTCCGTGGTCGGGTTGCCGTCGACATCGAGCGCCAGGCCCTCGGGAATGGGATCGCCCTTCATGGCGGCAAGCCGGATTTTTCCGCGCGCGATGACGGTCATCGCCATGTCCATGACATAGGGCGGGTGCTTGCCGCCCGGAATGCCGGCGGCGATGGGGCTGGCGCCGAGGAAGGTGGTGCGCCCGCCCCACATGGGAATGGCGGGCGAGGAATTGGTGAAGATCATCGAGATGAAGCCGCGCTCGATGGCGCGCAGGGCATAGCAGGCGCCCATGCCGAAATGGGTGGAGCGGCTGACGCCGGCAAGGCCGATGCCCATCTCGCCGGCAATGTCGCAGGCGGCGTTCATGGCGATGTTGGAGGCGACGAAGCCCATGCCGTTGTCGCCGTCGACCGCGGCGACGGCGCCGGCCGCCTTCGTCACCTTGACGTCCGGGCGCGGATTGACGAGGCCGCGCCTCAGCCGCTCCAGATACATCGGGATGCGGCTGACGCCGTGGCTGTCGACG
>CAMLOC010000019.1 GCA_946481465.1 uncultured Shinella sp.
CCAGGGCTACATCATCGACAGCTTCATGGTCGTGGTCTTCGGTGGTGTCGGCAATCTGTGGGGCACGCTCGTCGGTGCCTTCACGCTCGGCATCCTCAACAAGTTCCTCGAACCCTATGCCGGCGCGGTGCTCGGGAAGATCCTCGTGCTCGTGCTCATCATCCTTTTCATCCAGAAGCGGCCGCGCGGGCTCTTCGCACTCAAGGGCAGGGCGGTGGAAGCATGATCACCTCGTTTCTCGCAAAGGCCCTCGGGCGCAACATCGTCGTCGCCGTCGCGATCCTTCTGGCGCTCGCCGCGCTGATCCCCGCGCTGAACCTGCTCACGGCGCCGGACCATCCGCTGCATGTGCCGACCTATATCGTCTCGCTGTTCGGCAAGTACCTCACCTATGCGGTACTGGCGCTGGCGCTGGATCTCGTCTGGGGCTTCTGCGGCATCCTCTCGCTCGGCCATGCCGCCTTCTTCGCGCTCGGCGGCTATGCCATGGGCATGTATCTGATGCGCCAGATCGGCGCGCGCGGTTCCTATGGCAATCCGCTGTTGCCGGACTTCATGGTCTTCCTCAACTGGAAGGAGCTGCCCTGGTTCTGGTACGGCTTCGACATGTTCTGGTTCGCCGCGCTGATGGCGGTGCTGGTGCCGGGGCTACTCGCCTTCGTCTTCGGCTGGTTCGCCTTCCGCTCGCGCGTCAACGGCGTCTATCTCTCGATCATCACCCAGGCGATGACGTTCGCGCTCCTGCTCGCCTTCTTCCGCAACGACATGGGCTTCGGTGGCAATAACGGCCTCACCGACTTCAAGGACATCCTCGGCTTCAACATCCAGTCGCAGGGCACGCGCTCCGCTCTCTTCGCCGCCTCGGCCATCGCCCTTGCCCTCTCGCTCATCATCACCTCCGGCATCGTCCGCTCGAAATACGGCAAGATCCTCGTCGGCGTGCGCGATGCGGAAAGCCGCACGCGCTTCCTCGGCTACCGGGTCGAGCATGTGAAGCTCTTCGCCTTCACCGTCTCGGCCATGATGGCGGGCGTGGCGGGCGCGCTCTACGTGCCGCAGGTCGGCATCATCAATCCCGGCGAATTCGAGCCGGCCAATTCCATCGAGGTCGTCATCTGGACGGCCGTCGGCGGGCGCGCGACGCTGATCGGGCCGATCATCGGTGCGATCGTCGTCAACGGGGGAAAGAGCATCTTCACCGCCGCCTTCCCGGAATTCTGGCTCTTCGCGCTCGGCGGGCTCTTCATCCTCGTCACACTCTTCCTGCCCAAGGGCATCGTCGGCACGCTCCAGCAGGCGCTTGCCCGGCGCGAGGAATACCGCAAGGCCAAGACCGCCGAGGCGGCGAAACGCTTCGCAAGCGCGGCAGAACCTCAGGCGGCGGAGTAACCGGCATGAACACGCTCGTACAGAATGCAAAGCCCAGCAGCATCCTCTATCTCGACGGCGTCTCCGTCTCCTTCGATGGTTTCAAGGCGCTGAACGCGCTGTCCTTCGTCATCGAGCCCGGCGAGCTGCGCGCCATCATCGGCCCGAACGGTGCCGGCAAGACGACGATGATGGATATCATCACGGGCAAGACGCGGCCGGACTCGGGAGAGGTCTTCTTCAAAGGCACGATCGACCTCACCCAGAAGGACGAGGCGGAGATCGCCCAGCTCGGCATCGGCCGTAAATTCCAGAAGCCGACGGTGTTCGAGAGCCACACCGTCTGGGACAATCTGGAGCTCGCGCTGAACCGCAAGCGCGGCGTCTTCTCGACCTTGTTCTATCGCCTCACAGCCGAGGACAAGGCGCGTATCGAGGAAATCCTCTCGACCGTGCGCCTCACGAACCGAAAGGACGATTACGCCGCCAATCTCAGCCACGGCCAGAAGCAATGGCTGGAGATCGGCATGCTGCTGGCGCAGGAGCCGGAACTCTTGCTGGTCGACGAACCCGTCGCCGGCATGACGGATGCGGAGACGGCGGAAACGGCGATCCTTCTGAAGGAGATCGCGAAGACCCGCTCCGTCGTCGTCGTCGAACACGACATGGGTTTCATCCGCGATCTCGGCGTGAAGGTGACATGCCTTGCCGAAGGTTCGGTCCTGGCGGAGGGCTCGATCGATTTCGTCAGCGCCGACCAGAAGGTCATCGAAAACTATCTGGGGAGGTGAGGCCATGCTGACCGTCGAAAACGCCAGCCTCCACTACGGCGCCGCTCAGGCTCTGCGTGGTATTTCGCTCAAGGCAGAAATGGGCAGGATCACCTGCGTGCTCGGCAGAAACGGCGTGGGCAAGTCGAGCCTGCTCCGCGCCATCACCGGCCAACACCCGCTATCGTCGGGCACCGTCGCCTTCAACGATGTGAAACTTGACGGCATGGCGCCCTATGGTCGCGCCAAGCAGGGCATCGGCTATGTGCCGCAGGGGCGGGAAATCTTTCCGCTTTTGACGGTGAAGGAGAATCTCGAATCCGGCTACGCGCCGCTGAAGCGCTCCGAGCGGTTCATTCCGAACGAGATCTTCAGCCTCTTTCCCGTGCTGGACACCATGCTCGGCCGGCGCGGCGGCGATCTCTCGGGCGGCCAGCAGCAGCAGCTCGCGATCGGACGGGCGCTCGTCACGCGGCCGAGGATCCTCGTCCTGGACGAGCCGACGGAGGGAATCCAGCCGTCGATCATCAAGGATATCGGCCGGGCGATCCGACATCTGCGCGACACCACCGGCATGGCCATCCTGCTCGTCGAACAATATCTCGACTTCTGCCGGGAGCTCGCCGATCACGTCTACATCATGGATCGCGGGGAAATCGTGCATGAAGGGCCGGCCGAAACGCTCGACACCAGCGAGGCGCGCCGGCACCTGACGGTTTGACATTGCCGAAAGTCAATGTCCGCACGATCATCGGCTGCCGAATGTTCTGCCGCCATGCGCTTCATCGGCTCCGGTTGCGCCCAGCGGCGGATGCGCTGGCCGATATGCAGCGCCATGTGCTCTTTCGGCATGAAAGCACCTTGTCATCGCTGCGCCTCCTATGGTCCGACCCGAATGACCGCTCACCGCACGCAACAGTGTGTTAGGTGTTTCAGTGGACTGCCTGGAAGATAGCAGAACGATTTCCCGCGTTTTGACCGCGGGTTTGTCGATATGTGCGACTGTGCTTTCGCCTGGTGCAAATCGGAGGAAACAGGCAGCCTCGGATGAACCTGCTGCGATATGCCTATCTGGCGTTGACGTGGTCGCCCCAGTCCGATGATTTCTTCTCAGTGCTGCGAAGTGCAGCCACCCCCGGATAATTCGAAATGGCATCGCATCATGCATGAAATGGACCGCGACACGGCGCATAACAGTACTTAGCTGATTGACCATGTACTTCGCTGGCAGCGGTATCAGGTTTGGTAGTGAAAAATGGCATCCGATCAGGTTTTTGACTTCATCATCATCGGCGCGGGTTCGGCCGGTTGCGTTCTCGCCAACCGGCTGAGCGCCGATCCCGCGATGCGGGTGCTGCTGCTCGAGGCGGGCGGTTCCGACTTCAATTTCTGGATCAGGATGCCGATCGGCTACGGCAAGACCTTCTACCATCCGGAACTCAACTGGCGTTACCAGACCGAACCCGATGACGGCACCGGCGGGCGACCGGCCTATTGGCCGCGCGGCCGCGTCATCGGCGGCTCGAGCTCGATCAACGCCATGGTTTACGTGCGCGGACAGGCGGCCGACTTCGACGCGTGGGCGGCACTCGGCAATCCGGGCTGGTCGGCGGCGGACGTGCTTGCCGTCTACCGGCGGATGGAAGACAACCTTGCGGGCGCCGATGGAGGGCGCGGCACGGGCGGACCGCTGACAATCACCAACATGGCGGGTTCCGTCCATCCGCTTGCCAACGACTACCTGAAAGCGGCGGAGGCGGCCGGAATACCGTTCAATCCGGATTACAACGGGGAGACACAGGAAGGCGCCAGCATCTATCAGGTCACGACACGCAGGGGCCTGCGCTGCTCATCCGCCGACGCTTATCTCCACCCCGTGCGCCGGCGCGCCAATCTCGAAGTGCGGCCGCACGCCCATGTCACCCGTCTTGTCGTCGAGTCCGGACGCGTCACCGGCGTCGAATACGTCACGAATGGCGTGAAAGCCACGGTACGGACCAGGCGCGAGGTCGTCCTGTCGGCCGGCGCCGTCAACTCTCCGCAGATCATGATGCTGTCCGGCATCGGCGACGCAGGCAAGCTTTCCGCCCTCGGAATCCCGTCCGTGCTCCACGCGCCGATGGTCGGCCGCAATCTGCAGGACCATCTCGGTTTCGACTATATCTATGAATCGACCCGCCCGACCCTGAACGACGTATTGCGCCCGTGGTGGGGACGGCTGGCTGTCGGCCTGCAATATGTGCTGACCCGCAAGGGCCCGCTGTCGCTCAGCGTCAACCAGGCCGGCGGCTTCGTCAGGAGCGGGCCCGGACGGACGCGTCCCAACATCCAGCTTTATTTCTCCCCCTTGAGCTATACGCGCGCGATCCCCGGCAAGCGGGCGCTGATGCGCACCGACCTCTTCTCCGGCTTCATGCTGGGAATATCGAATTGCCATCCCGCGAGCCGTGGCACGATCGAGCTCGGTTCCGCCGATCCTTTCGCGCCACCGGTGATCCGCCCCAACTACCTGTCGGACGAGAGCGACCTCGACGAGCTGGTGGGCGGCGCCCGCATCCTGCGCCGGATCGCGGCGACGGACCCGATCGCCAGCCTGATCAAGCGCGAGATCGTACCCGGTCCCGCCATCGACAGCGACGCGGATATCGCGGTGGACATCCGAGCCCGCAGCGGCTCGGTCTTCCACGCATGCGGCACCTGCTCGATGGGGCCGGATCCGAGCCGCTCGGTCGTCGATCCACGCCTGAAGGTGCACGGGATCGAGGGCCTGCGCGTGGTCGATGCCTCGATCTTTCCGCTGATCCCCTCCGGCAACATCAACGCGCCCTCGATCATGGTCGGCGAGCGGGGCGCGGATTTCATTCTTGAGGACTGGCGCGCAGCCTGACGGTATGCTGGCCACCGGATGGAATGAATTTGACATTTGAGTCCTGCCTGCGGCGCGTGCTCAACGCAAACGTCAATTTCTGGAATTACACTGGCTATCGCCGTTTGCGCATGTTCCGCAGGATTTCAGCAAGATCCTCTACCGCCGCGACGGTCGCCCTCGAGGGAACCGCGCTGAAGCCGAGAATCACGCCTTTTTGCGCCGGCGCCAGCGAGAAGCGGCTGAGCGGCGACAGGATGATCCCTCGTTCCAGAGCACGGGCGGTGACTTCGTTCTCGTCGAGGTCGTCGGGCAGGAGGCCTATTGTCTGGAAGCCGGTCGTGGTGGGCTGAACCTCCAGAAACCCGTCGAGATATCTGGCGGCGGCATCGACGAGCGCGGCCTGTCGCTCGTTGTAGACGCGCCGCATTCGCCTGAGATGTGCGTTGAAATGGCCTTGCTCCATGAACGTCGCCATGATCGATTGCAGGCTGGAAGGCGCGCCCTGCATGGTGGCTCCGGCCACCCGGCGAAGCATCTTCGCGACTTCGGGCGGCGCGACGACATAGCCCAGTCGCAGGGCCGCGAACATGACCTTGGAAAAGGTGCCCACATAGATCACGCGGCCGGTGGTATCGACGCTTTTTAGCGTCGGGGCCGGATGGCCCGAATAGTAGAACTCACCGTCGTAATCGTCCTCTATCAACCATGCGCCGCAACGTCCCGCGGCATTCAGCAGTTCGAGACGGCGCCCGAGTGACATGGTCACGCCAAGCGGATGCTGGCGGGCGGGCGTCACGAAGGCCATCCGGAATTCCGGGCAAAGCCTCATTCCGGCGGCGACGTCGATGCCCTGGTCGTCCACAGGGATAGGCACCAGGCTCGCCCCGCTGGACACCAGACTGTTGCGGGCGCCGATCGGACCGGGATTTTCGAACCAGACCTTGTCGCCCGGATTGAGGAGCATCTGGCCGATCCTGTTGAAGGCGTCCTGCGCTCCATTGAAAACGAACACCTCGTCGGGATCGCAGACCACCCCGCGATTTGCCTTGAGATGGTTCGAGATCGCCCGGCGCAGTTCGTAAAGTCCTACCGGATCGGGATAACCGAGCACCGCATGGCGTGATTGCCGCCAGTATTGCGCCGACAGCCGCGCCCAGAGCGCCATCGGAAACTCGTCACTGGCCGGCATTCCGGTGACGAAGGGGCGGGGCACCTGCGGATGGGAAAGACGCGGGAAATAATGCTCCGAGGCTTCGGTGCTAAGCCGCGCCAGACGCGGAGGGGCTGCATCGTTCGCCTCCGGCATCGCCGGATGCGGGGGCGGGCGCTCCGAGAGCAGGGTTTCGCTGACATAGGCGCCGGCACCCACCCTGGAATAGATCAGCTCCTCCGCCATCAACTGCTCGTAGACCGTCACCGCGGTTGTGCGTGAAACCCCCTGATCCTTCGCCAGCGTCCGGCTCGACGGCAGCCGCTCTCCGGGTGCCAGCCGGCCGGAAAGGATCAGTTCGCGCAGGCCACCGGCGAGCTGCGTGGTCAACGAACCCGGATCGTCCCTGTCGATCCGGATTGGCGGGATCAGAGCCCCGCCGGCATACTTCACCATCCCCGCTCCCCAAGCGCTTTATCGGCTTTAATCTGGCATGAAAACTATTCCAAAATGGACCTTAGTCAAAGGCCAATTTCAGATCAGTATAGGGCCACTGCCAAGATGGCCAAGAAACCGGAACGGAGTGCCAAGTGATGAAGCTGCGGTCGATCGAAACGTTTTCGACACGTTATGTCGGCTTCGTGCGTATCACCAGCGAGGCCGGAGAGACGGGCTGGGGTCAGCTGTCGACCTACAATTCGGACATTTCCGCCCAGGTGCTGCATCGCCAGGTCGCCCCATGGACGCTCGGGGTCGATATCCTCGATCTCGATGATCATCTCGATCTGATCACCGAGCGGGAGCACAAGTTTCCCGGCTCATACCTGCGCCGTGCCATTGGCGGTCTGGATACGGCCATCTGGGATCTCAGGGGCAAGCAGGCCGGCAAGCCGGTCACTGCATTGCTCGGCGGAACGCCGGGACCGCTGCGCGCCTATGCGTCGTCGATGAAGCGCGACATAACCCCGAAGGACGAGGTCGAGCGCTTCAAGCGCCTGCGCCAGCAGTATGGCTTCGATGCCTTCAAGTTCCGCGTCGGCGCCGAAGTCGGCCGCAACCGGGATGAGTGGCCGGGGCGGACGGAGGAAATTATTCCCGCCGTCGCTCTGGCGCTCGGCGCGGAGGCGGCGCTGCTGGCAGACGCCAATTCCTGCTACTCGCCGGACAAGGCAATCGAAGTCGGGCGCATGATGGAGGACCACGGCATGGTCCACTACGAGGAACCATGTCCGTACTGGGAACTGGAGCAGACCAAGCAGGTGGCGGACGCGCTCGACATCGCGGTCACCGGCGGTGAGCAGGATTGCGACCTGACGACCTGGCGCCGCATGATCGACATGCGCGCGGTGGATATCGTGCAACCGGACGTGCTCTATCTCGGCGGCATCAGCCGGACCATGCGCGTGGCGCACATGGCGCAAGCGGCCGGGCTGAAGGTGACGCCGCATTGCGCCAACCTGTCGCTTGTCACACTGTTCACCATGCATATCCTGCGCGCGATTCCCAATGGCGGCGATTATCTCGAGTTCTCGATCGAGGGCGCCGACTACTATCCCTGGCAGTATGGTCTCTTCCGCAACGACCCCTATGCGATCGTCGATGGCAAGGTCACCGTCAGCGACGCCCCGGGATGGGGTGTCGAGATCGACCCGGAATGGCTGGCGAAATCCTCCTACGAGATCAGCGAGCGTGACTGAGATGACAGCAGAAGCCGATCGTCTCGCTGCGGAATATCTTGCAAAGGGCACTCTGACCGGGCTGCCGAAAGGGCACTTCATCGACGGGAACTGGCGGATGCCCGTCAACGGTCGGTCGATGGAAACCTTTGACCCCGGCCTCGGCCGTCCCTATCACAGCTTTGGCGCGGGCGATGCCGACGATATCGCGGTGGCCGTCGAGGCAGCCGTCCGGGCCGGACCGGCCTGGGCCCGAACCCGGCCGTCGGCGCGTGGCAGCGTCCTGGCGCGCGCGGCCGTCCTGCTCCGGCAGGAGGCACCCCGCCTTGCCGTGATCGAG
Source organism: uncultured Shinella sp. (assembly GCA_946481465.1). The sequence continues at coordinate 8,174 of CAMLOC010000019.1, forward strand.
AGCCTCGACAGCGGAAAGCCTCTCCAGGAGGCCGAGGGCGATGTCGCGGGCGCGGCACGTACGTTCGAATACTATGCCGCCGCCGCCAACACGATCCAGGGGGAGAGCTTCCCGATCGGCGACGAGTATTTCGGCTATTCCATTCTCGAACCGGCCGGACTGACCGCCCATATCATTCCGTGGAACTATCCGCTATCGACCGCGGCGCGTGGGTTGGCGCCGGCGCTGGCGGCGGGTTGCACCGCGATCGCCAAGCCGGCCGAGCAGACGCCGATGACGGCCCTGCTCTTGGCGGAGATCCTGTATCGCGCCGGACTGCCCGCCGGGGTCTGCAACGTCGTGACCGGGACCGGATCCGAAGCGGGCGCGCCGCTCGTGCGGCGTCCGGAGGTCCGCCATATATCCTTCACCGGCTCGGTGCCAACCGGCATCAATGTCATGCGCGAGGCGGCGGCCAACGTTACCCGCGTGCTCCTGGAGCTCGGAGGCAAATCCCCCGTGGTGGTTCTCGCCGACGCCGACATGGACGCGGTTGTGGAGGGCGTGCTCGGCGCCATCTACGAGAATGCCGGACAGATCTGCTCCGCCGGCTCGCGGCTGGTGGTCGACCGAAAGGTTCATGGCGAGCTTGTTGAGCGGCTGGCGAAACGGGCAAGCGCACTGACGATCGGGCACGGGTTGAGGCGATCCCTGTTCGGGCCGCTCAACTCCTCGGAACACCTGACGCGCGTCAGCGGCCATGTCGAGGCTGCCCGCCGACGCGGCCTGTCGATCGTCACCGGCGGCAAGCTGACAACGGACCCCGAGACCGGACAAGGATGGTTCTTTGAGCCGACGATCATCGACGCGGCCCCGGCCGACGACCCTGTCGTCCAGCAGGAGATTTTCGGTCCCGTGCTCGTCGTACAGCCGTTCGACGACGAGGAGCAGGCGGTGGCGCTCGCCAACGGAACGGAATATGGCCTTGTCGCCGGCGTCTATACGCGCGATTTTTCCGCCGCCCATCGCCTGGCCCGTGACATCGATGCCGGTCAGGTTTTCATCAACGAGTATTTCGCCGGCGGTATAGAAGTGCCGTTCGGAGGCAACAGGATGTCCGGCTTCGGCCGGGAAAAAGGCCTCGCCGCCCTTGAGGCCTATTCGCGAGTGAAAAGCGTAACGGCACGGATCGGAAGGTAGCACATGGATCCTGTCTTCAACGCCGATGCGAAGATGACCGCCTATTGGTGGGAGCGCTCGCCGCCGCAAGCCGCCGTCCTCGAAGCATTGCCCGCGAAGGTCGATGTGCTGGTCGTCGGATCGGGCTACACTGGCCTGCACGCGGCCATAGAACTCGCACGCGGTGGACGCCAGGTGCTCGTCTGCGATGCCGAGCACATCGGCTTCGGATGCTCCACCCGCAATGGCGGCCAGATCAGCACGGCGGTGAAGCCTGGCTTCGCAACCCTCGCGAAAACGCACGGTGAGGCGGTCGCTCGCCGGATTTTTCAGGACGGCCGCAACTCGCTGTCATGGACCGAAGACTTCATCCGCGAGGAAGGCCTGGAATGTGACTTCAGGGTCGTCGGACGCTTTCATGTCGCCCATAACCGCAAATCGTTCGAGGCTCTGGCCGCCTCGATCGGGAACCAGCCCAAGGGCCTCGAGGTACCGGCGCATGTCGTTCCGCGGGCGGAGCAACGCGCCGAACTGGGCAGCGATATCTACCACGGCGGCATCGTACTGGAAAAACACGCCTCGCTCGATCCGGGCCGCTACCACGCAGGTCTTGTCGACCTGGCGCGTCGGGCCGGCGTGATGTTCGCACCGCTTTGCAAGGTCACTGCCACCGCCCGGTCGGGAGACGGGTTTTCCGTAGAGACTGCGCGCGGCCGTGTCGAGGCGCGCAATGTGGTTCTCGCCACGAACGGGTATTCCGGCTCGCTGTCGCGCTGGCATCGCCGCCGCGTCATTCCGATCGGCAGCTACATCATCGCCACCGAGGAACTGCCCGAAACCCTTGTCGACGAACTGATCCCCAGGAACCGGATCATATCCGATACGCGGCATGTTCTGTACTACTTTCGGGCCGCGCCGGACCGGCGGCGTATCCTGTTCGGAGGCCGTGTCAGCATCGGCGAAACCGATCCGAGACAAAGCGGCCCTCTGCTCTACCGTGAGATGCTGCGTCTGTTCCCGCAGCTTGCCGGCTACAAGGTCAGCCATTCGTGGATGGGGTATGTCGGCTATACATTCGATACGCTCGCCCATGTTGGGGAACAGGACGGGATCCACTACGCGATGGGCTATTGCGGCTCGGGGGTTGGAATGGCGGGCTATCTCGGCATGCGGGTCGGCCAGACCATTCTCGGAAAGGCCGAGGGGCGGACCGGTTACGGCGAGACGTCCTTTCCGTCCCGCTCGTACTATTTCGGCAAGCCATGGTTCCTTGCTCCCGCAGTCCGCATATACCGCCTGCGCGACCGCCTTGGCGTTTGAAAGTCGGTGTGTACCGGCAAACTGGCCTCCAACAATGGAAAGAATGGATATTCCATGATGGCCAGTTTGAGTTTCCAGTGGGCAAATGGCGGTAATGACGAAACCTCATCCAAGCGGCTCATGTCAATGCACGCTGGTCACCGCCAGCCTGCCAGAAATGACAACGACAAAATAAACAACGATTGTCAGCACAGAGGAGAGAACAATGCTAAAACTGGGAAACAGACTGCTGGGCGCCACCGCGCTCCTGCTCGTGGCCGCCGCGCCGGCCGCCCATGCCGAAACCTTGCGACTTCTGACCTGGGGCAGCTACGCGCCTGATGAGCTCGTGAAGAAATTCGAGGCCGAAAACCCCGGCATCAAGGTAGAAGTCACCTTCTCGAACAACGAGGAAATGATCGCGAAGCTGCGTGCTACCGGCGGTACAGGCTATGACCTCGCACAGCCGAGCCACGACCGCATCTACGCGGCCCAGCTTGAATATAACATCTACAAGCCGCTTGACCTTTCGAAGATCAATGTCGACCAGATGGCGCCCAATCTCGTCGAAGGCGTGAAGCACAACACCACGATCGAGGGTCAGGTATACGCCGTCCCGCACCAGTGGGGCACGTCAGGCATCATGGCCAACAAGAAGGAAGCTCCGGACGCCAGGAGCTGGGCCGATCTCTGCGACCCGAAATACAAGGGACGCACCTCGATGCGCCTGCGCCGCACGATCCTGCTCGGCACCGCCTTCTCCATGGGCATGAACCCCTTCGAGCTCTATGCCGATACGGCGGCCTACAAGGACATGCTGGACAAGGTCACCGAAAAGCTGATCGCCTGCAAGGACAACCTCAAGACTTACTGGACCGGTGGCGACGATCTGTCGGCGCTGATGCTGTCCGGTGAAGTTATATTGTCCGAAACGTGGGATTCGACGGCCTACAAGCTCTACAGCCAGAATTCCGACATCGTGTTCGTGCCGCCGGAAACCGGTGCGCTCGCCTGGATCGACACCTTCGCCATGCCGCGCGGCGGCGAGGCCGACGATGCCGCCTACAAGTGGATCAACTTCGTCATCAAGCCTGAAAACGTGAAGGTCATGTCCGCATCGACCGGTTCGCTCGCGGCCGTGCCGAATGCCGCGGAGCTTTTGCCGGACGACAAGAAGGCGGCCGTGCAGGCGGCGTTCACGCAGGCGGACATGGACAACCTGAAGTTCTTTGCCAATATCCCCCCGGGCATCGAAGACATGGAAGGCATCGCTCTCGAGCGGATCAAGGCAGCGACGAACTGATCGCGTCAATGCCCTAGATACAGCGACCGGGACGCCTCGTCGTCCCGGTCTCGTCCCGCAAATGGATTGAGCGCGATGTATGATCTGAGCTGTGCCAACGTGACCAAGAAGTTCGGCATGTTTACCGCCGTGTCGGATGTCTCCCTCGACATTCCCTCCGGCTCCTTCTTCTCCATTCTTGGCCCGTCCGGCTGCGGCAAGACCACGCTGATGCGAATGATCGCCGGCTTCGAGAGCCCGACATCCGGCGATATCAGGATCAAGGGCCAGAGCGTGGTGAACGTCGCCCCGAACAAGCGGGCGGTCAAGATGGTGTTTCAGCACCTGGCACTGTTCCCGATGATGAATGTCGGCGAGAACATCGCCTATGGCCTGCGCTGCCGTGGCGACGCAAAGGCCGATATTCCAGGCAAGGTTGCCCGCGTACTCGACCGCGTCGGTCTTCCGGGCGTGGAAAACAAGCAGATCAGCCAGCTGTCGGGCGGTCAGAAACAACGCATCGCCATCGCGCGTTGCATGGTGCTGGAACCGGACGTACTGCTGCTGGACGAACCGCTCGGTGCGCTGGATCTGAAGCTGCGCGAGCACATGAAGATCGAGCTGAAACAGCTCCAGCACCAGTTCGAGACAACGTTTCTCTATATCACCCATGACCAGTCGGAGGCGCTGGTGATGTCGGACGCCGTCGCGGTGATGAATGCCGGCCGGTTCGAGCAGATCGGTAGCCCGCGGGCACTTTATGACGCCCCGACCTCGGGTTTCGTCGCCGGCTTCGTCGGCGATTCCAACTGCCTGTCCGGCAAGCTTCTGGAAATGCGTGGAAATGAAGCCGTCGTGGCGCTCGATGGCGGCGGCACTGTGCTCGGTCATGTCTGCGATACCAGTCGTGCCGGCGACGCGGTCGAAGTTTTCCTGCGGCCCGAGGCGCTGGCCATCGGAGACGGGGCCGAGGAAACAAGGCTCGACGGCACCGTCGACAGCCTGCTGTTCAACGGCGCCAGCTCCCGCATCCTGGTGCGGACGGAAAAGGGCCAGCTCCTCGAAATCGCCGATCCTCTGGCGGCCTCAAGCATCAGCCAGGGCGATGCCGTGGCGCTTTCCTGGCGCCCGGAACGCGCGCGCATCTTCGCCCGGAGGCACGCATGACGGGGCGCGATGCAGGGCGTTTGTCGCTGATTCTGCTGATGACACCTTTCGTGCTGTGGATCGGCCTGCTGATCCTGCTGCCGCAGATCGGCATCGGTTATGTCTCGCTGCGCGAAAAGGTGGGTTTCAATCAATATGAATACGGCTTCGCGAACTACGCGGCCTTTTTCAGCGAGCCGATCTACCGCAATACCCTGCTGCGCACAGCCTGGATCTCGATCCTGGTGACCATCCTGGCCTTGGTCATCGGATTTCCGGTGGCCTATTACATTGCCAAGGTTGCCCGAGAACGCAGCCGCGCCGCGTTGTTCCTGATGTGTCTCATTCCGCTCTGGGTCAGCGATCTGGTGCGCGCCTACGGATGGATCGTTCTGTTGCGCGAGACCGGGGTGATATCGACCACCCTTGTCAGCCTCGGGGTCATCGCCCAGCCGGTGGAAATGCTCTACAACGACATCACCGTCGTGATGGGGCTCGTCTACACGGTCATCCTGTTCATGATCGTGCCGCTGGTTTCCACCCTGCAGGGCATGGACGACGCAATGCTGGAGGCCGGCTACAATCTCGGCGGCTCGCGGTTCACCGTGTTCCGCCGCATCGTCGTGCCTTATGCGATGCCGGGGATCGTCTCGGGCTGCATCATCACCTTCATGCTGGCGGCCGGCAGCTATCTGACGCCAATCCTGCTGGGCGGCAAGAATTCCAGCTGGTTCACCGAGCAGATCTACAACCAGTTCATCACGCGCTACAACTGGGAGGCGGGAGCAACCTTCGGCGTGCTGCTGCTGGGCTTCACCTCCCTCGTCGTTTGGGCGGGCCTGCGGCTTACCGGCCAGAGCCTTGCCACCACCGTCGCCAAGGAGTGAACCGATGCACACCCCGGCCCATCTCCTTTGGATCCACCGCGCCTATGTGCTGATCTTCTTCGTCTATCTGGTGGCGCCGCTCGTCGCCGCCGGCGCGTTCGCCTTCAACGATTCGCTTTTCCCTGCTCTGCCCTGGCAGGGCTTCACGCTCGACTGGTTCTTCTCGCCGAACGAACCGAAGCTCGGCCTGTTCCACGACGACAGGCTGCTGCGCGGGCTCGGCAATTCCGTCTATATTGGCGTGATCGTTGCCGCGTTGTCGGTCGCCGCCGGCACCTGCAACGCCTTCCTGTTCGTGCGCAAGAACTTCCCGTTCAAGTCGGCCCTCTACATCCTGATGGTCGTGCCGCTTGTCATCCCGGGTGTCATCCTCGGCATCTCGATCCTTGTCTTCGCCTCGATGATCGCCAATTTCGCTGACCGCGAACTTGGATTGTTCCTTACATGGCTGCGGCCGGGTATTCCGCTCGTGGTGTTCGGGCAGTTTTCCTTCCTGACGACGATCACTTCCCTGGTGATCGCTGCGAGATTGCAGAAGTTTGATGAATCCCTCGAGGAAGCCGCTTTCAATCTTGGAGCCAGCGGCCCGCGCGTGCTGCTGACGATAACCCTTCCTTTCCTGTTTCCGGCGCTGTTCTCCGCCTTTGTTGTCGCCTTCCTGGTGTCCTTCGAAAATTTCAACACGACGCTGATGCTGGTCGGCTCGGATGCCCCGCTGACGGTCACCATGTACGACCGTATGGTGAAAGTGGGCTCGACTCCTGTCCTGAACGCCGTATCGGTGGTGCTGATGTTCGGCTCGGGATTCCTTGCATTGCTGAGTGTGTTTGTTCAGCGAGATCGCGCTTCACCCTAAATATAAATCCGCGTACCTTGCGGGTGATGCCAGATCGTTTCCGGTGAACTCCGGTTCACCGGAAACGATCTGTATTCCTGTTTTTACCGCATTA
>CAMLOC010000020.1 GCA_946481465.1 uncultured Shinella sp.
GAGCGTGCCGAGGCCGCCCGAGGTGTTGAAGGCTTCGTAGGTCACCCCGTCGAGCGAGAATTCCTCACGCTCCTCGAGGGCCGGAACCTCGATCAGCGCGCTTTCGACGATCGCCTCGCAGGGCTCGATATATTCGTTGATGACGCCGTCCGTGCTCCAGGTGAGGTTATAGTTGAGCGCGTTGGACGGGTACTGCGGCAGCGCGCCGACGCGCATGCGCACGCTTTCGAGCGAATCGAAACGGCTGGCGAGATCGTTGGCGACAATGGAAATGAAGCCGGGGGCGAGCCCGCACTGCGGGATGAAGGCCGTCTTGGCGTTTTCTGCAATGCGCTTGACCTGGCGGGTGGATTCGACGTCTTCCGTGAGGTCGAGATAGTGCAGGCCGGCGTCCGCGGCAGCTTCCGCGATGGCGACCGTCAGGTGATAGGGCGCGGCGGAGAGGACGGCGAACTTGCCGGCGAGCAGCGCGCGGAGTGCGGCACCGTCGGCAATGTCGACAACGGCGGTCGAGACGGCATCGTGGCGCTCGATGGCGGCACGCTGCTCGTCCGAACGGTCCGCGACGGTGACGCGGTAATCCCCGCTGTGAGCCAGCATGCGGGCGATGGTGGAGCCGATTTTGCCTGCGCCGATGACGACGATGTCCTTCATGTGATTTCCCTCCGGCATGAATTGATGCTGATATTTTGCGGGCAGAGGGTGTCGATTTAAAGCGCCGTATCCGGCATAATACATCATCGATATCGGCAGAATGACGGTAAAAATGAGCATTTCGACGCTAGGCGCCAAGGATCGGGAACTGCTCGCCATCCTCAGCGAGAACGCCCGCGAGCAGACCGCGACCATCGCCCGCAAACTGGGCCTGTCGCGCACGACCGTGCAGGCGAAGATCGACCGGCTGGAGCGGGACGGGGTGATCGCCGGCTATGGCGTGAAACTGTCCGACGCCTACGAGAGCGGCATGGTGAAGGCGCATGTGCTGATCACCATCGCGCCGAAGACCTTGGCGCGCATCACGACGGAGCTGCACGCCATTTCGGCGGTGCGGACGCTGCATTCCGTCAGCGGCAGCTTCGACCTGATCGCCGTGGTCGAGGCCGCCTCGATCGCCGAACTCGACCACCTGATCGACCGCATCGGCGCCATCGACGGCGTGGAGCGCACGCTGTCGTCGATCATCCTGTCGACGCGGATCAGGCGGTAGGCGCTAGCGTTGAACCAAGGCTCCCCTTCGTCATCCTCGGGCTTGACCCGAGGATCCACGCCACGAACTCAGGGCGTGCCGCAAGGCTTGGATCCTCGGGTCAAGCCCGAGGATGACGAAGGAGAGGGGTAATGACGGTCTACTACAAATCAGCGCCGGGTATGAGCCGTCGGCGCCTCCGGCAGCGAATGCTTTCGCGTGCCCTCACGCGATGAACCGCTCCGGCCGGTAGGGCCCGATATTGATCACCGTCCGCTCGCCCAGCATTTTTTCCGCCAGGACGCGGCCGGTGATCGGCCCGAGCGTCATGCCGTGATGGGCGTGGCCGAAGGCGAACCAGAGGCCGGCGTGGCGCGGTGCCTTGCCGATGATCGGCATCATGTCGGGCGTGCAGGGGCGGCAGCCCATCCAGGGTTCCTCGTCGCGCCGTTCGGCAAGCGGGAAGAATTCGCGCGCCACCTTTTCTGCGCGGCGAAGCTGGACCGGGGTCTTGCGCGTATCGCGCCTGGCGAATTCGGCGCCGGTGGTCAGGCGAATGCCGCGCTGCATGGGCGCGAGGAAATAGCCTCGCTCGGCATCGAGCACCCAGTTGTTGAGGGTCGCGCCGTCTTCCGCGCCGTAGTGCATATGGTAGCCGCGCTTGACGGCGAGCGGGAAGCGGTAGCCGAGCTTGCGCGTCACCGTATCGGCCCACGGCCCGAGCGCCACCACGACTTCCTTGCCTTCAAGCGGGCCTTCGGGCGTGGCGATGCGCCAGCCCTCGCCATCCAGCACATGCTCGATGGTTGCCGCATCGCCCGATTTCAGTTCGCCGCCCAGCGACTGGAAATAGGCGAGGTAGCGTTTCAAGAGGTTCTGCGGATCGAGGATCGACCACGGATCGGTCCAGCGCAGGCCGCCGGTAAGTTCGGCGCGGATGGAAGGTTCGGCCGCCGCCACCTCCGCCGTCGTCAGCTTCTGGTGGTTGACGCCGAAATTGGCCGAAAGTTTTTCTGCATCCGCATAGGCCTTGTCGCGCTCCTTCTCAGTGCGAAAAACCTTCATCCAGCCGTCCTTGCGGATGAGGTCTTCCGCGCCGGAAGCGGCAATGAGGTCGGCGTGCTCGGAAATCGAGTTCTCGATGAGCGGCGCATAGAGATGGGCGATGCTCTGGTGCTGGCGGAAGCCGGAATGCCACCAGTAGCGGGCAAGGAACGGGATGATGCCGGGGATCGCCGACGGGTGGTAATGCGCGTCGATCGTGTTGTTCAGCGCGTAGCGGAAGAGCGCGCCGAAATCGTGCGGGAAGCCGTAGGGGAAGACGCCCTCGCGCTGGATGAGGCCGGCATTGCCGTAGGAGGTCTCTTCCGCCGCCCCGCGCCGGTCGACGAGCACCACCGACTTGCCGCGCCGGAGAAGATGGATCGCGGTCGAAATGCCGACCACGCCCGCGCCGAGAACAATGACATCCGTCTTCATGTGCCGCCCCAAGGATCTTTCGTTTGCGCATCAATGCATGCGGGCTGCCGGCAAGGCAAGGCGCCCGCTATTGGCCCGCCAGCCGCAGCAGGTTCTCGATCGCCGCCCGCTCGAAGCCGCCGATGCCCTCGGAAATATCGGCCTTGATCGCCGCCGCCACGGCGTCCTCGTCGCGCTTGCGCAGCGCCTCGATGGCCTCCTGGTGGCGGTCGACGAAATAGAGCTGGGCGACATGCTCCATGGCGATGCCGAGGAAGGGGCCGAGCTGGAGCCAGACGCTCTCCACCATCGGCAGGATCACCTGCTCGGGATTGGCGGTGTAGAGCGTGCGATGGAATTCCTGGTTCAGCAGCAGGGCGTTCGCATTGTCCTTGCGGGCGATCGCCTCGTCCTGCGCCTTGTCGATCTCCTCCAGCCTGTCGATCCGGCGCTCCGTGATGTGCGGGACGGCCCGGCGGGCGGCGTGCTGCTCCAGCACGGAGCGCAGCGAGACGAGTTCGCTGAACCGGTCCGCGGTCATGCGCGGCACCATGATGCGCCGGTTGTCGAGCACGCGCAGCGCGCCTTCCGACGAAAGGCGGCGCAGTGCCTCGCGCACCGGCGTCGGGCTACTCTCCATCGCTTCGGCGATGCCGCGGATCGTCAGCGATTCCCCCGGCCGGATCGAGCCGACCATGATCGCCTGGCGCAGGCGCCGATGCGCATATTCATGCGTCGTCATGCCGTCCGGCCGGTCAAGCGGCTCAAGCGCCAAATTGCCCAATCCATCCCTCCTCAAAGGCTGCGACGTGCTACCCTGTCCATTGTGACAGGTTCTAGCAGCTTGACCCCCGACAAGAAAGTGTGCATATTTTGAAAATGTGATCACAAAAATAATTATGTGATACGGAAGGGAACCATGACTCCGAACGACGATGCCAATTGGCTGATCAATGCCGACGGCGTGGAGAGCATCCAGGCCGTGGTCTGCGACCTGAACGGCATCCTGCGTGGCAAGCGCGTGCCCGTCGGGCAGGCGGAAAAGGTGCTGAAGGGCGGTATCCGCATGCCGCTGTCCATCGTGGGCGTGGACGTGTGGGGCGAGGATATCGTCGGCTCCAGCCATGTCTTCGCCTCGGGCGACATGGACGGCATCTGCAGCCCGACCGGCCGCGGCGCGCTGCCCGTCAACTGGACGCTGAAGCCCTCCGCCGTCGTGCCGCTCTGGCTGTTCAAGGAGGACGGCAACCCCTTTCTCGCCGATCCGCGCCAGGCGCTCGCCCATATCGTGCGGCAGTACCATGAACTCGGCCTGCGCCCCGTCGTCGCCTCGGAAATGGAATTCTACCTGATCGACGCCGAGCCCGACCATGCCGAGCCGCCGATCTCGCCCTATACCGGCAAGCGGCTCGATTCCGACGCCATCCTCTCGATCGACGAACTCGACGATTTCGGCCAGTTCTTCTCCGACGTCTATGCGGAATGCGAGCGGCAGAACGTGCCAGCGGATTCGGCCGTCGCGGAAAACGGCATCGGCCAGTTCGAAATCAACCTGATGCATTCCGACGACCCGTTGAAGGCCGCCGACGACGCGCTGTTCTTCAAGCGCATCATCAAGGGCGTGGCGCGCAAGCACGGTTTTGCCGCCACCTTCATGGCAAAGCCCTACGGCATGCGTTCGGGCAGCGGCATGCACATGCATTTCAGCCTCATCGACGAGGACGGCAACAACGTCTTCGACAACGGCACGCCGGAAGGCTCCGACATCATGAAGCACGCCGTCGCGGGCCTGACGCGCGGCATGGCGGAATCGACGCTGCTCTTCGCGCCGCATTTCAACTCCTATCGCCGCCTGCGCCCGGACACCCATGCGCCGACCTCCGTCTCCTGGGGCTACGAGAACCGCACCGCCGCCATCCGCATTCCCGGCGGCAACAACAAGGCCCGGCGCATCGAGCACCGCGTCGCCGGCGCGGATGCCAATCCCTATCTCGTCATGGCCGGCATTCTCGGCGCCGCCCTCGTCGGCATCCGCAACAACTGGGAGCCGCCGGCGCCGGTCTCGGGCCGCGCCTATCTCTCGCAACTGCCGCGCATTCCCTCGGAATGGGGTTCGGCCGTCACCGCCTTCGAGAACGGCTCGATCGTCTCGGAAATCTTCGATGCGGATCTCCGCTCCATGCTGATCGCCTGCAAGCGGCAGGAAATCGCCGGTTTCGCCGAACAGGTGACCGACTTCGAGTTCAGCGCCTACCTGGAAATCGTCTGATGGCCAACAACCAGTCTTATGCCGGCAACGGCGCCTATCCCGAAAGCTACTACGCCGCCTCCCGCAACATCATCCGCACCCCGAAGGTGCTGGAGGGCGCGGTCACGGCCGACGTCGCCGTTCTCGGCGCCGGCTATTCCGGCCTTTCCACCGCAATCCACCTTGCCGAGAAGGGCTACAAGGTCGTGATGGTCGAGGGCGCGGGCATCGGCTGGGGCGCCTCCGGCCGCAATGGCGGCCAGGTCGTCAACGGCCTCAATGCCAGCCTCGACACCATCAAGCGCCGCTACGGCGAGGAAGCCGGCGCCTTCGTCGGCAGCCTGGTGCAGGAGGGCGGCAAGATCATCCGCCGCCTGGTCTCGCAGTATGAGATCGATTGCGACCTGAAGAACGGCAACATCTATGCCGCCTACACGCCCGCCCACATGAAGGAGCTCGAGCAGAAGAAGGCGCTGTGGAAGAGCTACGGCATGGACGACCACCAGATGCTCGACAAGGCGGCGATCCAGAAGCTGGTGAAGACCGACGCCTATATCGGCGGCATGCTGGACACGACCGGCGGCCACATGCACCCGCTCAACCTCACGCTCGGCGAGGCCAGGGCGCTGGAGACGCTCGGCGGCGTCATCTACGAACAGTCGCCCGTCATCCGCGTCGAGCACGAGGCGGAAAAGCCCGTCATCCATACGGCCAAGGGCAGCGTGACGGCCAATGTCGCGGTCATCTGCGGCAATGCCTATCTCGGCCATGTCGTGCCGAAGCTCGTCTCGCGCGTCATGCCCGTTTCCACCCAGATGATTGCCACCGAACCGCTCGGCGCCGAGCGCGCCGACGCGCTGATCCCCAGCGACATGTGCGTGGAGGACGTGCGCTACATCCTCGATTATTTCCGCCTGTCGGCCGACAAGCGCATGATCTTCGGCGGCGGCACCGTCTATGGCGGCACGGACCCGGCCGACGTGCGTGCGAAAATCCGCCCGAACCTTGAAAAGGTCTTCCCCTCGCTGAAGGGCGTGAAGATCGATTATGCCTGGAGCGGCAATTTTGCGCTTTCCTTCTCGCGCGTGCCGCAGATGGGCAAGATCGGCAGAAACACCTATTTCGCGCACGGCTACAGCGGCCACGGCGTCACCGGTTCGCATCTTTTCGGCCGCATCCTCAGCGAGGCGATCGACGGCGACCTTTCGCGCTTCAGCCAGTTCGAGAAGCTGCCCTGGATTCCCTTCCCGGGTGGACGCATGTTCCGCGCGCAATATTCCACCATCGGCTCCTGGTGGTATCAGTTCAAGGACGCCTTCGGCCTTTGAGGCCCGCCGCCCGGAAGATCAGGAAGATCGCAATGGCTCCCACGGGGGTGCCACAACCAGCGCCCGTAATCGAAAGACCTTCCGGCGCCTGATATCGATGCCCCGCTCAAAAATGACGGGGTTTGCCAGCGGTCCGGGGGCCTCTTTCGAGGCCCCTTTTGTTTTGCCGGTTGTCCGTTGCTCAGGAGAGCCGGGCGCAGGCATCCGCGATGCGCTTCAGCGCTTCCGCCAGTTCCGCTTCCGATGTGGCGTAGGAGATGCGGAAATAGGGAGAGAGGCCGAAGGCGGAGCCCGGCACGACGGCGACATGGGCGTCTTCGAGAAGATAATCCGTGAAGTCGCTGTCGGCCTCGATGCGCTTGCCCCTGGGCGTCACCTTGCCGATCACGCCGGCGCAGCCCGAGAAGGTGTAGAAAGCGCCTTCCGGTGTGCGGCAGGCAAGGCCGGGGATGGCGTTCAGCGCCGAGACGACGAGATCGCGGCGGTGCTTGAAGCTCGCCTGCCGCTCCTTCAGAAAATCCTGCGGGCCGTTCAGCGCCTCGACCGAGGCGGCCTGGCTGACGGAGGAGGGGCAGGAGGTCGCCTGGCTCTGGATCACGGCCATGGCCTTGATCAACGCCTTCGGGCCGCCGGCATAGCCGATACGCCAGCCGGTCATCGCGTATGCTTTCGAGACGCCGTTGATGGTCAGCGTGCGGCTTTTCAGGCGCGGCTCGATAGCGACGGGGGTGACGAACGTGAATCCATCGTAGACGATGTGTTCGTACATGTCGTCGACCATCAGCCAGACATGCGGATGCCTCAGCAGCACGTCGAGGAGCGGGCGGTAGTCGGCCTCGCCATAGGCGGCGCCCGAGGGGTTCGAGGGCGAGTTGAACAGTACCCAGCGGGTCTTCGGCGTGATCGCCTTTTCCAGCTGCTCGGCCTTCAGGCGGAAGCCGGCTTCGGCCTCGCAGGGGATCAGCACCGGCACGCCGCCGCAGATCTCCACGATGTCGGAATAGGAGGTCCAGTAGGGCGTCGGGATGATCACTTCGTCGCCCGGATTAACCGTCGCCATGAAGGCGTTGAAGAGGATCTGCTTGGCGCCCGTCGCGACGGTGACCTCGTCGAGCGCGTAGTCGACGTTATTCTCGCGGCGGAATTTTTCGCAGATCGCCTTTTTCAGCGCCGGCGTGCCGTCGAGCGCGGTGTACTTGGTGTCGCCACGGTCGATGGCGGCCTTGGCGGCCGCCTTGACGTTGTCCGGCGTGTTGAAATCCGGTTCGCCGGCGCCGAGAATGATGACCGGCAGGCCGTCCTTCTTCATGGCGCTCGCGCGGGCGCCGATCTGCAGGATTTTCGAGACGCCGATCGCGGCGATGCGCGAGGCGGGCGTGAAGCCCGCCTCCTCTGTCTTGTTCTGGCTGTCCATCGCGGCTTACTCGATGTCGAAGGAGACGCCCTGCGCGAGCGGCAGAGCCTTCGAATAGTTCACCGTGTTGGTGGCGCGACGCATGTAAGCCTTCCAGGCGTCAGAGCCGCTCTCGCGGCCGCCACCGGTTTCCTTCTCGCCGCCGAACGCGCCGCCGATCTCGGCGCCCGAGGTGCCGATGTTGACGTTTGCGATGCCGCAATCCGAACCGTCGACCGACAGGAAGCGCTCGGCCTCCTGGACATTGAGCGTGAAGATCGACGAGGAGAGGCCGGCGGCCACTGCATTGTGATCGTCCAGCACGGCGTCGAAGTCGGAATATTTCATGACATAGAGGATCGGCGCGAAGGTCTCTTCGAGAACCGGACCGGCCTGCTTCGGCATTTCGACGATGGCGGGCTTGACGTAGTAGGCGGTGTCCTTGCCGGCATCCGTGACGCGCTCGCCGCCGGTGACGGTGCCGCCTTCGGCCTTGGCGGCTTCCAGCGCCTTCTGCATGCCGTCGAAGGCCTGGCGGTCGACGAGCGGGCCGACCAGCGCCGAAGTTTCCAGCGGGTTGCCGACGGAAACGCTGGTGTATGCCTTCTTCAGGCGCGGCACGAGCTGGTCGTAGACGCTGTCATGCACGAAGAGGCGGCGCAGCGTCGTGCAGCGCTGGCCGGCGGTGCCCATGGCGCCGAAGGCGATGGCGCGCAGCGCCATGTCGAGATCGGCCGAGGGGCAGACGATGCCGGCATTGTTGCCGCCGAGCTCGAGGATCGAGCGGGCGAAACGCTTGGCGAGGCGCGGGCCGACTTCCTTGCCCATGCGGGTGGAGCCGGTAGCCGAGACGAGCGCGACCTTGCGGTTGTCAACAAGGGCTTCGCCGATCGTGCGGTCGCCGATGAGGACCTGGGAAAGGTTCGCCGGGGCATCGCCGAAGCGGGCGAGCGCCCGTTCGAAGATCGCCTGGCAGGCGAGCGCCGTCAGCGGGGTCTTTTCGGAGGGCTTCCAGACGATGGAGTTGCCGGCGACGAGCGCGAGCGCGGCGTTCCACGACCAGACGGCGACCGGGAAGTTGAAGGCCGAGATGATGCCGACGACGCCGAGCGGGTGCCAGGTCTCCATCATGCGGTGGCCGGGGCGCTCGGTGGCGATGGTGAGGCCGTAGAGCTGGCGGGAGAGACCGACGGCGAAATCGCAGATGTCGATCATTTCCTGCACTTCGCCGAGGCCTTCGGAGGTGATCTTGCCGGCCTCGATGGAGACGAGGCGGCCGAGATCGGCCTTGGAGGCGCGCAGTTCCTCGCCGAGCAGGCGAACGAGCTCGCCGCGCTTGGGGGCGGGCACGAGGCGCCAGGCCTTGAAGGCGTCGTGGGCGGCGTCGATGGCCTTGTCTGCCCCGGCGGCCGAGACGGTCTTCAGCCTAGCGACTTCCTCGCCGCTGACGGGGCTGTAGGAGGCCATGTCGCCGCCCTTCCACGCGCTGCTGGCGACGCCGAGCTTGTCGAGGAGGGCTGCGGTTTCCTGTTTCACGTCGACTTTCGTCATGGGTGTCTCCCTGTCGGTTTTCTAGAATTCGATGGCGCCGAGCGGGCCCGGCGAGGTGATGGTCTTCAGCCCGGCCGCAAGGTCGCGGATCTTTTCCGGGGTGTATCTGTCGTAAAAGGCCTGGTTTTTGCGGCCGATGGCGTGTTCCGCCGAAAAGCTGCCGCCGAACTGTTCGACCGCCACGGTGAAGACGAAGTCGCGCAGGTCCGCCTCGAAATCGGGATCGGCAAGCCGTGGATCGTCCTTCGCGACAACGAGGTTGAAGTGCACGCCGCCATCGCCGATATGGCCGAAATCGCAGATCGTCACATCCTCGAAGTGATCGGGCATCTCCGCCTTCATATGGGCGAGGAAGGGCATGATGTCACCTCGGCGGAAGGACAGATCGAAGGCGATCAATCGCCCGCTATGCTTCACGCCTTCCGAAAGCGCATGGCGCAGCGCCCAGATCTCGTGCGGCGGGCCGACGAAGGCGTCGGCGAGCGGCGCGTCCTCGCGCTCCCAGATCGCGGCCAGCACCTCTTCCAGCACCGCATCGAGCGGCTGTTCGCCCTCGCGTGGCGGGGTCGAGCGGGAGATTTCGGCAAGGATGACGAAATCGGGCACCACGCCGCCCTGGAAAGGGTTGCGCAGCGACGGCACATGGTCGAGCGCGGCGCTGACGGCATTGCCGGACATGCCCTCGAAAGCCGAGAGGTAGCCGCCGAGCGCGTCTTCCATTGCGACCAGGAGCGGGGCGACCTGCTCGGCGGAGGCAGGCACGAGGAGCGCGGTGGCCGATTGCTTTGGCGCCGGTTCCAGATTGAGGACGCATTCGGTGACGATGCCGAAGGCGCCCGATGTGCCGATGAAGAGCTGCTTCCAGTCGACGCCGGTATTGTTCTTGCGCAGGTCCGAGGAAAGGTCGAGCACGGTGCCGGCCTCGTCGGCGAGGACGACGGTGAGCCCCAAAACGTTGCGGCGCACGTCGCCGTAGCGCAGGAAGCGCGAGCCGCCGGTATTCGTCGCGATCATGCCGCCGAGGCGCGGATCAGCGCCAAGGTCGATCGGGAAGAACAGGCCGCTGTCTTCCAGCCTGCCGTTGAGATCGGAAAGGCGCAGGCCCGCCCCGGCCTTCACCGAGCGGTTCACCCGGTCGAGGTCGAAGGGGGCGGTCAGGCGGTCGAGACTGAGCACGCCCTGACGGCCGCTCCCGTCGGGCGTCGAGCCGGAGACGAGGCCGGTATTGCCGGATTGCGGCACGAGGGCGATGGCGTTCCGCACGCAATAGGACACGATGGCGGAAACCTCGGCCGTGGTGGCCGGGCGGGCGACGAAGGCGGCGCGGCCCCTGTCGTAGCGCGCGCCGGTCTCGTAGGCGGCCATGTCGGCTTCTTCGGTGAGAAGACCCTTCTCGCCGGCAAGGCCCTTCAGCGCTTCGATATGGCGTGCCTCGATCATGCGCCCTCCGTCACTCCGCAGCGGCAGCCATGTTGACGATGCCGAGGCACATTTCAAGCGATGCGCGCTGGATGGCGCCGTAGTGGGCGAATTCGTCAAGCACGGCGCTGCCGAGATCGCGCTCGAACATCACCTGGTTCGGGCTGGCGACGAAGTCCTGGGTTGCGTCGTCGCCGAGATTCGACTGGAAGATGCCCGCGGCGCTGACCGGCAGGAAATCCTCGTAGACGATCGGGTCGAAGCAGATGAGGCCGGCTTCGATCGCCGTTTCGAGATCGGCGTTGCGGCCGGTGGCGGCCCTGCCCTTCTCCGTCAGGGCGTAGGTGAAATAGCCGAGGCCCGCCTTGCGGATGCCATCCCAGTCGTCGGGGAAGGCCTTGAAGACCTCGGCGAGTGCGGCCTCGTATTCGGCGGCGTTGGAGCCGTCGGCGGCCGGGCGCACGCGGGTGCGCGTCTCGGCAAGCAGCCTGTCGTAGAGCGCGCGGCCCTTCGGCGTCAGTGCCACGCCGCGCTGCTCGATCTCGCCGAAGCGGGCCGTGTGGGAGCCTTCCTGCCAGGCGCCGTCGGCGCCGATGAAGGAGACGGCCTCTTCCAGCGCCTTGAACGAGGTCTGGCGCAGGAGGATCGGGCAGGCACGGGTCGGCGGGCCCTCGACGACGGCCTTGGGGGCGATGCCCTCTTGCGGCATCAGCGCCTGTACCTTGTCGATATCGAGCGTGCGCGGCGTCAGGTGGTTGATGTGCGGGCCCTTGAAGGAGACGACGTCGGCGATCAGCCGGTGGGCGTCGTGCAGGCGCTTGTACATGTCGGCGCTGACGATGGCCTGATCGTGCCAGCGGAAGGTTTCCAGCACTTCGGTGACGAAACGGGCGGCATCGGCGGCATCGAGGCCCCCGTCACGCTCGGCCTTCCCGACGAGCTTGACGGCCTCGTTCGTGAAGATCTTTCGCGCACCGAGCACGTCGGCGGCTTCCTGCCGCAGTGTCTCGTCGGCGATGAGATCGAGGCGCAGCAGCGAGGTGAAAACGCGGAAGGGGTTGCGGTTGAGGCTTTCGGCGCCAACCGGACGGAAGGCGGTGGAATGCACGGGAACGCCCGCGGTGGAGAGATCGTAGTAGCCGACCGGATACATGCCCATGACGGCGAAGACGCGCCGCATCATGGAAAGCTCGTCCGGCGTGCCGAGGCGGATGGCGCCGTGGCGCTCCTCGGAGATGCGCTCCAGCGTGTCGGTCGCCTCGAGGCGTGCCTTGAGGGCGGGGTCGGCGGCGAGCGTCTCGTCATTCACCGCGGCGACCAGCGCCATCAGCGTGCCGTAGGCCGGAACCTCCTCGCGATACATCGCGGACATGGCGGCAGAGAAATCCGAGCGGATCTTGTCCGCGCAAACATACGAATTTGCTTTCATGGGAAGCGGTCTCATCCTACAAGGGTGGGAAGGCCCTGTTCATTCTCAAAACGGATCATAACCGATCGTTTTTCCAAGCGATTGCGACCGTTCTGACTATGTTGATGCGAGGAAAGAATGAAGCTCAGTCGAAGGCTGATCCCTGACGTCACCACGCTGCAGGCGTTCGAATGCGCCGCCCGCCATGGCAGCTTCACGCAGGCGGCCCACGAGCTCAACCTCACCCAGAGCGCCGTCAGCCGCCAGATCAAGGACCTCGAGGAACAGCTCGGCGTGCTGCTCTTCGAGCGCGTGCGCCAGCGCGTGGTGCTATCCGACGACGGCCGCCGCTTCCTGCCGGAAGTGCGCAAGCTCCTGCACCAGACGGAGGAGACCATGCTGCGCGCCATGGCGTCGGCCTCCTCCGAGCACAGCCTCTCCATCGCCACGCTGCCGACCTTCGGCAGCCGCTGGCTGACGCCGCGCATTCCGGGCTTCCTTGCGGAAAATCCCGGCACGATCATCAACATCGCCTCGCGCTCGGCGCCGTTCGATTTCGACGAGGAGAATTTCGACCTCGCGATCCACTACGGCCAGCCGGTCTGGGCGCGGGCGGCCTGCTCCTATCTGTGCAGCGAGGTCATCCTGCCCGCCGCGAGCCCGGAACTGGTGAAATCCTGGAACCTTGCCGAGCCGAAGGACCTGGAAAGGGCGCCGCTCCTGCATCTTGCGACCCGGCCGAAGCTCTGGGCGCAATGGTTCGAGCTGAACGGCGGTTCGGCCGATACCGCCTATCGCGGCCATCGGTTCGACCAGTTCTCCATGGTCATCGAGACGGCCGTCGCCGGGCTCGGCTTTGCGCTCCTGCCGCACTACCTGATCGAGCAGGAGCTGGCGAGCGGCCGGCTTGCCGTCGTCTTCGACCGGCCGATGGAGACGGAGAACAGCTACTATCTCGTCGTACCGGAAGGAAAGCTCGAAAACCCGCTGAGCCAGGCGTTTCGCGCCTGGATCTCCCGGCAGGTCCCGGCATAGGATTTTCGCGGCCGATCATGCGGCGGGGGCATGACCCCGTTCTCATTTTTTGCTTTAGTCGCGATGCCGCATGGCCGATTGTGCGGTGAGAAATCCTCCTCCTCCGGAAAAGACCGACGCCCATGCTCAACGATCCGCGCTCCCATGGCCTCTGGGAGATGACCGCTCCGCCCGCCCCCGAAACCGTGGCCTTTTCGGGCACAGCGGAGGCGGATGTCGTCATCGTCGGCGGCGGCTATACGGGGTTCTCGACCGCGCTCCACCTTGCCGAGCGCGGCACGCGGGTCATCCTGCTGGAAGCGGCGGAGATCGGCTATGGCGGTTCGGGCCGCAATGTCGGCCTCGTCAATGCCGGCATGTGGGTGATGCCGGACGAACTGCCCGGCGTGCTCGGCGATCTCTATGGCAGCCGGTTGCTGGAGCTTCTCGGCAATGCGCCCCGCGCGGTGTTCGACATTGTGGAAAAGCACGCCATCGATTGCGAGATCAATCCGGCGGGCACGCTGCATTGCGCGGTCGGAACCGCCGGCCTCGACGAACTGAAGCAGCGCGCGGAGCAATGGGCCCGCCGCGGCGCCCCGGTGCGCCTGCTGGATGCCGCCGAGACGGCGGCGAAGGTGGGCACGGAGGCCTATGCGGGCGCGCTTCTCGACATGCGCGCCGGCACGATCCAGCCGCTTGCCTATGCGCGCGGCCTTGCCCGCGCGGCGATTAAGGCGGGCGCGACGGTCTTCACGGTAAGCCCGGTGACAGGCGCGGAGCGGAACGGAAAACGCTGGACGGTGAAGACCGCGCGCGGCGCCGTCACCGCGGACTGGGTGGTCGTCGCCACCAATGCCTATACGGTCGCGCCGTGGAACGAGGTGCGGGCCGAACTCGTGCACCTGCCCTATTTCAACTTCGCCACCGTGCCGCTCTCGCCCGAGATGCAGGCGAAGATCCTGCCGGAGCGGCAGGGCGCCTGGGACACGAAGGAGGTGCTGTCCTCCTTCCGCTTCGACAGGCGCGGCCGGCTGGTCTTCGGCAGCGTCGGGGCGCTGCGCGGCGCGGGCACCGGCATCCACAAGGCCTGGGCGCGGCGTGCGCTGAAAAAGCTCTTCCCCGATATCGGCGACGTCGCCTTCGAGGCGGAATGGTACGGCAAGATCGGCATGACGACGGACAACCTGCCGCGCTTCCACCGCCTTGCCGAGAACGTCATCGGGTTTTCCGGCTACAATGGCCGCGGCATCGCGCCGGGCACCGTCTTCGGCCGCACATTGGCGGACCTCGTTTCCGGCGCGGTCACCGAGGGGGACCTGCCGCTGCCGGTGAGCGAGCCTGAGGCGCAGTCCTTCCGCACGATGCGTGAGGGCTATTACGAACTCGGCGCGCAGATCGCCCATTTCGCCGGCGCCCGCTTCTAGGGGCTCGGGAAGGCGGCGCCGCCCGCCGCCCCGTCCGGATCAGAGGCGCAGGCCCGGGATGGCGAGGGGATTGTCGGACAGCGCGGCGCGGTCCGGCCGGTCGATCTTCGGCGTTCCGGTGAAGGCGTCGAAGAGATCGCGCACAAAGGCTTCCGGCAGATCCCGGGTGATCAGCACCAGCCGCGTGCGGCGGTCGGCCGGGTCGGGCCAGGCGGAAAGCCGCTCGGGCGGATGGAAGACGCTCTGCACGCCCTGCAGCACCAGCGGCCGCTCCGGTGTGTTGGCCATCAGCACGATGCCCTTCATGCGCAGCAGCTTTTCCCCATGCGCGGAGCGCAGGAGGTCGATGAACATCTCCAGCGCCATCGGGTCGATCGGCCGGTCG
>CAMLOC010000021.1 GCA_946481465.1 uncultured Shinella sp.
CTGGCGCGTCGAGAATTCGAGATAGATCACCTCGTCCTCAGCCCCGACGAGGTCGACCTTGCCGATATTGGGCACGGTGAGGATGCGCCGGCGGGCGTCCTCGACATAGTCGCGCAGCTGGCGCGGCGAAAGACCGTCGGCAGTGAAGGCGTAGATATTGCCGAAGACGTCACCGAAACGGTCGTTGAAGGCCGGGCCGACGACGCCGGAGGGGAACTCGCCCCGGATGTCGTTGATCATGTTACGCACGGTCACCCAGGTGGGCGCGACGTCGCGCGCGCGGGTCGTCGGCTTCAGGTTGACGAAGATCAGCGTCTGGCCGGGCGTGGTGATGCTGCGGGTGAAATCGAGCGATTCCAGCTCCTCCAGCTTGCGCTCGATGCGCTCGGTCACCTGAAGGGTCGTTTCCTCCACGGAGGCGCCGGGCCAGGCGGCGCTGATCGTCATCGTCTTGATGGTGAAGGAGGGATCCTCCTCGCGGCCGAGATTCTGATAGGTGAAGAAGCCGAGCAGCGCGAAGACGATCATGAAGTACCAGACGAGCGATGCGTGATCGAGCGCCCAGTCCGAAAGGTTGAACTTCTTCATAGGCCTGCCTCGTCTTCAACCTTGATTTTCTGGCCCTCTTCGAGGCTGTTCACCCCGGCGACGGCGATGCGGTCGCCGGCCTTCAGCCCGCTCGCGACCTGGAGGGCGCGCCCCGTGACGGGACCGGCCTCGATCGGCGCGAGGTGCACCTCGCCCTTCTCGCCGTCGACCAGCCAGACATGCGGCTTGCCGTCCTTCTGAAGGACGGCGGTCTGCGGGATCATGATGGCGGTGACGTCCGGCCCTTCGAGCTCGGCGGTGATGGTCGTGCCGAGACGCACCGTCTCCGGCGGGTTCTCCAGCGCGATCTTCACCCGCCGCGTGCGCGTGACGGCATCGGCGGACGGCGCGACCTCGCGCACCACGCCCTTCACCGTGATGTCCGGGTTGATCTGCAGGGAGACGGTGAAGCGGCTGCCAAGCGCGATGGCCTCCGCCGTCTCCGGAATGTCGACCACGGCATCGCGCTCGTCGGGCCGCGCCACCGTGACGATCGCCTCGCCGGGCGAGACGGTCTGTCCCACCTCGGCGCCGGTCGCCACGACGACGCCGTCGAACTCGGCAAGGATGCGGGTATAGGACAGCTGCTCCTCCGCCTTCACCAGCGCCGTCTTCGCCCGCGTCAGGCCGGCATCGGCCGCCTCGCGCGACTGTTCGGCGCTCTCGACGGCAGCCCTCGCCGCGGCATTCGACTGGAGCAGGGTCTTCTGCCGCTCCTCGGTGGCGACGGCGCTCGAAAGCGTCGCCTCGGCGCTGGAAAGCTCGGCCCGCGCCGAGCGCACGGCCAGCTCATAGGCCGTCGCATCGAGCACGGCGAGTTCGTCGCCCTTCTTCACGAGATCGCCGACATGGACGGTGCGCGAAACGAGGCGGCCGGAAACGCGCGAACCGAGTGCGGCCTGCACCTTCGCCTGCACCGTGCCGGCAAAGCGCGTGCCGGGCAGCGCGGCGGGCGCGACCACCATGGACAGGACCGGACGCGGCGGCGCGGCCGCCTCCTCCTCCTTCTTGCAGCCGGCAAGCGCCGCGGCGGCGAGGATGGCGGTTGCGAACAGGGCGGCTTTCCTCATTGGGCGGCTCCCTCGATCGCGCTGACGGTCTGGCCGGGCCGCAGCAGCTTCGTGCCGTCGGCGACGTAGGTCTCCCCCTCCTCGATGCCGCCCGAAAGCAGCGCCGTGCCCGTCTCGAAGGAGAGCACCTCGACGGGGCGCAGGTCCACCGTGCCCTTCGCCGTGTCGAGGATCCACAGCGCCGGCTTGCCGTCAAGGCCCGCCGACAGCGCCTGCCAGGGCACCACGGCCACCCGGCGCGGCGCCAGCGCCCCGACGCCGACGACGGAGGCGCCGAGCGTCATTTCCGGCGGCGTGCGGTCCATGGCGATCTTGACGCGCACCGTGCCGGTCGCGGCATCGATGGTCGGCGAGACCTCGCGCACATTCCCGGTCGTGCGCACCCTGTCGTCGCTGAGCAGCGTGACGACCACGCCGTCCTCCGCCGGCTGGGCGAAGAACAGCGATTCGTAGACGTCGAACACCGCGTCGCGCGGGCCGGTATCGGCAATGGTGAACATGGTCTGCGCCGCCTGCGCGACCTGCCCCGTCTCGGCAAGGCGCGCGGTGACGATGCCGTCGGCCGGCGCGCGCAGCTCGGTATAGGACAGCACCTCCTTGGCCGTGTCGCGCTGGGCGATCGCCGCCTCCCGGGCGCTTTCCGCCGTGCGCAGCGCCGTTTCGGCATCGTCGAAATCGCGGCGGGTGCTGATGCCGTCGCCGAGCAGGGATTTCTGGCGGTCGAAATTGGCGCGGGCGAGCTTGAGCTGCGCTTCGGCCGCGCGCACCCCGGCTTCGGCCGCCTCGACATCGGCCCGCTGCTCCTCGGGATCGAGCCGCGCCAGCACCTGGCCTTCCCTGACCGCGCCGCCGACATCGACGAACCAGCCCGTGATGCGGCCCCCGACACGGAAGGAAAGATCCGTCTCCACCCGCGCGACCACTTCCCCGGTGATGGTGACGGTCTGCTCACGCTCTTCGAAATGCACGGCGGCGGTCCGCACCGGCCGCGCCGCGCCATCGGCCCATGCCGGCAAGGCGACCGCCGAAAGCGCAAGCGCCGCCAGCAGCCCCCTGCCCGCCCTGTTTCCCGCTGAGGTCATTGCCGTCTCCACCGTTGCAGAACACCCATTTAATATGGGTCCTCATTATATCGCGAAGATCTGACTGGCAAGCCCGCGCCCTTTGCCAGCGCGATCCTGCCGCAGGCGAGTGTGGCGGAAGCCGGGAAAAAAGCCAACCGGGAAGGCTGTTCGACAGAAGAATATAATAAATCATGTTTCTCAGCGCGCTATCGCCGGTCCTGCCGCCCCGCGCAGACAAGAAAGCCGCCGGCAGCCGCGAAACCTTTCCGGTTCCCACAGGGCTGCACGGCGGCTTTATCGGAGCGTCATTCGTTGGACGCTTCTCTTTCGGTCCCCTCCGGACCTGCAGAAGAGAAAGCAGAAAGCGTGCCAGACCAGTGTCTCAAAAAATAGGAGAATGATTCCAGATCATTGAAGGCATCGCTCATGGAGAGGGAAACGAGCGACTGCACGGGGATGGCCAAATTGTGTGCAGTGCACATGCCGAGTGCGCCTTTTTCATCCAACAAAAAGCGGCCCGTTTGACGGGGCCGCTCTTCGGTATTCGCTGTCGGGACGGTTCAGAACTCTTCCCAGTCCTGCGCCGCCGCATTGGCCGCGGCCGCCTGCCCGCCGCCACCGAAGGCACGAGCCAGCGTGTTGCCGAGCGCCCGTGCACCGGAAGGCGCCGGGCGATGCTCGGCGGGCGTGGCGACCACCGGGCGGGCCATGGCGCCGGCACCGAGGCGGAACTGCGCGATCAGGGCATTGAGGGAGGCAGCCTCGGTCGCCAGCGCATGGCTTGCCGCCGTCTGCTCCTCCACCATGGCCGCGTTCTTCTGCGTGCCCTGGTCGATGGAATTCACCGCGGCGCTGATCTCGTTGAGGCCGGTCGACTGCTCGCGCGCCGAGCGCACGATGGCCGCGACGTTCTGGTCGATCTCCTGCACCTGGTCGACGATCTCCGTCAGCGCCGAGCCGGTCTCGCCGACCAGCGCCACGCCGAGATGCACCTGCTCGCCCGACTTGGTGATGAGCGCCTTGATCTCCTTGGCGGCATTGGCCGAGCGCTGCGCCAATTCGCGCACTTCCTGCGCGACGACGGCGAAGCCCTTGCCCGCCTCGCCCGCCCGCGCCGCCTCGACGCCGGCATTGAGCGCCAGGAGGTTGGTCTGGAAGGCGATCTCGTCGATCACGCCGATGATGTTGGAGATTTCCCGCGAGGAATTCTCGATGCCGCTCATCGCGCTGACGGCGCGCTGCACCACTTCGCCCGATTTTTCCGCGCCGAGGCGGGTCCGCTCGACGAGCTGGCCGGCATCCTCCGCGCGCTTCGTGGCGTCCTTCAGCGAGGTGGTGATCTCCTCCAGCGCGGCGGCGGTCTCCTCGACGGAGGCTGCCTGCTGCTCGGTGCGCTTGGCGAGATCGTCCGAGGCCGAGCGGATTTCCGCGGAGCCGGCCTGGATGGCATTGGCATTGCTGCCGACGGAGCGCAGCGCCGATTGCAGCTTCTCCACCGAGGCATTGAAATCGTGACGGACCTGGTCGAGCGAACCGGCGAAAGCGTGCTCGATACGGTGCGTCATGTCGCCGTCGGCAAGCTTCTGGAGGCCATCGGCGAGCGCCTCGACGGCAATGCGCGTCTGGCGTTCGCGCTCGTCCGCTTCGGCGGCGCGCTGGCGGCGCTCGTCTTCCGAAAGCGCGCGGTTCTGTTCCGCCTCGCCTTCAAGCCTGACCTTGGCGAGCGTCGCATCGCGCAGCACGGCCAGCGAGCGGGCCATTTCGCCGATCTCGTCCTTGCGCTCGGATTCGCTGAGATCGACATCCGTGCGGCCATGCGCGATCTCGCTTGTCGCGACGATGACGGTCTCGAGGCGCTTGCGGAAACGCGCGGCGAGCAGCCAGCCGATGACGATCATCAGGCCCGTGGCGATGGCGATCACGATGATCGAGGTGATGGCAAGGGACGACAGGTTGGCGAAGAGCACCGATTTCGGCACGGCGACCACCGTGTACCAGGTCGTGCCCGGCACCAGCGGCACCGGCACGGCCACCGCCATGGAGGTGAGGCCGCCGGCATCGGTGATTTCCATGGCCTTTTCCGGATTGGCGATCAGCGCCTGCCAGGCCGCTGCATCCAGGCCGGAATCGCCGAGCGTCTTGCCGAGCACGGCGGCATCCGGATAGCTGACGATGCTGCCGCCCTGGCTGAGCAGCGCGACGTAACCTTCGCCGAGCGGCTTCATCTGCGCCATGTCGGCGGCGAGCGCATCGAGCGCGATATCGACGCCGGTGACGCCCTTGAAGGCGCCGTCGAAGGTAAGCGGCACCATGAAGGAGGTCATCAGCACGTTCTTGCCGCCGATGACATAGCTGTAGGGTTCCGTCAGCAGGTCCTTGCCGGTGGCTTTCGGCACCTGGTAGTAGTCGCCGGGGCCGGGCTTGTCGTAGTCGACGAGCGCGACCATCTCCACCTTGCCCTCGTTGCGGACGAAATAGGGAATATAGCGGCCGGTGGCGTCGTGCCCCGGCTGGTTTGCATACTGCGCGTCCTTGCCGTCGAAGGCATCCGGCTCCCAGCCGGTGCTGACACCGAGCGCGAAGGGGTTGTCGGCCATCAGGCGGTCGAAGATGCCGTTCATCGTCTCGCGGCTCGGGGCGTCCGTCGCCTTCATCGCGTAGAGCGCCGAGCGCATGTTCCAGCTCAGCCCCTTGACCTGCGCGAAATAGGTCTCCACCTCGCCGGCGCTCGCTTCCGCCGCATTGACCATTTCCGAAATCGAGCGCTCCTCCAGCGCGCGATAGGACAGAAAGAGCAGAACGCCCGCCGTCGCAACGGTCGTGGCAACACCGGCCGCCACGATGGCGAACATATTTCGGGCAGTCGCAGTCTTCGGCAGCATGACGTCTCCTCCCATCCCCCGCGGGAAAATCCGCAGCGGCAGTCATCACAAAATGGCGGAACATGCCGGCGGACGCGGCGAAACAGAGACGAAGTCATTTCGCAGGCCGGCAGCATAAGGGAATGCTGGTTTATGAAAGGATAAAATTTGAACCAACCGGTTGTGGCGCGGATGTACTGGTGGCCATGGCGAAAAAGGCATGCCGTTCAGGATAAGTGAACAATCCGTTCGCCCGCCCCGATCTTCCGGCAGCCCCCGCGAAGGGCGATATTCGCCTCAACGCAAGGCCCCGAGGCGGGGCAGCACAGACAGCCCGGACAGCCGGGGAGAGGAGCTTCATCATGACCCTGCAGCTCACAGGCATCCACCACCTGACGGCGATCACCGCGAACGCGCCGGAGAACCTGCGCTTCTACACGCAGGTCCTCGGCCTGCGCCTCGTCAAGAAGACCGTCAACCAGGACGACACCAGCGCCTACCATCTCTTCTATGCCGACGGCCTGGCCTCGCCCGGCACGGACCTCACCTTCTTCGACTGGCCGGTCGGCCACGAGCGGCGCGGCACCCACAGCGTCTCGCGCACCGGCCTGCGCGTCGCCAGTCTTGCGACGCTGGAATGGTGGAAGGCCCGCTTTGCCGAACAGAAGGTCAGGGCCGGCGAGATTCGCGATACCGGCGGCCGCGCCAGCCTCGATTTCGAGGACGGCGAGGGACAGCGCTTCCGCCTCGTCGTCGATGATGCCGGCGCGCCGGCCAATCCCTGGGACAGGAGCCCCGTTCCGGCCGAACACCAGATCAAGGGCCTCGGTCCCATCACGCTCAGCGTCCCGGATATCCGCAACACCGAGGCCGTGCTCGTGCAGGTGATGAACATGCGGGAGACCGCGACCTATCCCGATCCGGACGGCGCGGGCGAGGTGCATGTCTTCTCGATGGGCGAAGGCGGACCGGCGGCCGAACTGCATGTCGCCGTCGAGCCGGACCTGCCGGCCGCCCACCAGGGCGCCGGCGCCGTGCACCACGTCGCCTTCCGCGCGCCGGACGAGGAGGCGCTGCATGCCTGGACGGAGCGCCTGCGCGGCTTCCGCCTGCCCTCCAGCGGCGAGGTCGAGCGCTTCTACTTCCGCTCGCTCTATTTCCGCGAGCCGAATGGCATCCTGTTCGAGATCGCCACGGACGGCCCCGGTTTCGCCGTGGACGAGCCGCTCGAAACGCTCGGCGAAAGCCTGTCGCTGCCGCCCTTCCTCGAGCCGCGCCGCGCGCAGATCGAGGCCCGGCTGAAGCCGCTCGCCTGAGCCGGCCGACGCCCTTCGACAAGACTTGAGAAAACCCCGGCGTGACAAACCGTCCGCCGGGGTTTTTTATGCGCCGTGTTTTGAAAGGAGTGTAGGCATGACGAAACTGGTGGCAATCTCGGGGAGCCTGCGCAAGGGGTCCTACAACACGGCGCTGCTGCGCGCCGCCCTCGCCATGGCGCCCGAGGGCGTGACGATCACCGAAGGCTCGATCCGCGGCATTCCGCTCTACGACGGCGATCTGGAAGCGGAGGCCGGCATTCCCGAGGCAGCCATGCGCCTGAAAGACCTCGTCGCGGCCGCCGACGGCGTCGTTCTCTTCACGCCGGAATACAACAACGGCATTCCGGGCGTCTTCAAGAACGCCATCGACTGGATGAGCCGCCCCTCCTCCGATATCGCCCGCGTCTTCGGCGGCAAGACCTTCGCCATCACCGGCGCCTCGCCCGGCAATTTCGGCACGCTCCTGTCGCAGGAGGCCTGGCTGCCCGTCATGCGCACGCTCGGCACCGTGCCGTGGTTCGGCGCCAAGCTGATGGTCTCGCGCGCCGGCAGCGTCATCGAGGACGGCCGGATCGTCGACGCGGCGAGCGAGAAGAAGCTCGCCGACTTCATCGCCGGCTTCGCGGCCTTCGTGACGGACTACCGGCGATAGGCGGCCGGCCCGCAATCAAAAAAAGGGGCGCGTCCTGCGACGCGCCCCTTTTCGTTTCGCCTCGGCCTCAGCCGAGAAGGCGGTCCCTGTAGGCCTTTGCGACGTCCAGGTCCGCCGTGCCGATATCGTGGCCCGCGGCAAGCACCTGGCTTTCGACCGACGCGCCGGCCGCCTTCAGATGCGCCTCCAGTTCGCCGGCATAGGCCCCGTAGGGATCCGACCGGCCGGTGACCATCAGCACGTTCGTTCCCGAAAGGTCCGCCTGCGGCACGGTTTCCAGCACGTTCATGCCGCGCAGCAGCACCGCGTTGCGGATGATGCCGGGATGCAGCAGCATGATCGCGCCGATCATGTTCGCGCCGTTCGAATAGCCGACGAACAGCGTCCTTTCCGGATCGAGCCCGTAGGCCGCATTCGCCCCTTCCATGAAGGCCGCGAAGGCCTCGGCCTCCGTCGCAATGTCCTTCTGGTCGAAGGTGACGGCGGTCAGCCGGCGGAAGAAGCGCGGATAACCCTCGTCGACGCTGCGGCCGCGCGGGCTGAGCAGCACGGCACCGGGCGCCAGCCTGGCGCCGAAGGGCAGGAGGCTTGCCTCGTTGCCCCCGGTGCCGTGCAGGAGCACGACGGCGGTGCCATCGGGGTTTTCCGGCCGGTGCACCCGGTGGATGAAGGGCAGGTCTCGTTCGGTCATGCGTTCTTCTCCTGGCAGGGAAAACTGCGGAAGCCGTGCCCGGACGTCATCCGGGTCGGCGCGGAAATGGCGGGGCACGAACAGCGTCTCGCCGAGTGCCTCCAAGGGTTCGTCGATCGTCATGCCGGGGCCGTCCGTCGCATATTCGATGAGCGAGCCGCCGGGTTCGCGCACGTAGAGCGAATAGAAATACGTGCGGTCGTGCATGTTGGTGTCGCCCGCCCCCTCTGCCGCAAGCCGGGCGGCGACCGCCTCGACGGCGGGCCGGTCCGGCGCGCGCAGCGCGATGTGGTCGATCGTGCCCGTGCCGGGCGCCGACGTCCAGAAGCCGCTGGCATCGCGGATGTCGAGCACGTCGGCCGCGTCCCCCGCAAGCCGGGTGATGCCGTTCGCCGCCGCCACCGTGCGATAGCCGAAATGGCCGGCGATGAAGGCCGCCGTCTCGGCCGGCTTTTCGGAGAAGATCGTCGCGCCGCGAATGCGCTGGATGGCATCGGCCGCCGTAATCTCCTTCGTGACATGGGGCGCCGGGCCTTCCACATCCGCCTCGCCGACGAGCTTGACGATGATGCCGTCCGGATCCTTCAGCCGGAGCACGGGTTCGCCGAACTCCTGCGCCGGGCCGCTCGTCGCGATGTTCCGCGTCAGCGCGCGCGTCAGCCAGAAGCCGATCGCCTCCGGTTTGATGGAGAAGGCGATTTCCGCCGGCTGGCCGAGGCCGACCCGGCCGGGCGAACCGTCTTCCCAGGCAAGGAAGGTGACCAGCGAACCGGGGCTCGCCGCCGCATCGCCATAGAGGAGATGAAGCTGGTCGGCGTCCTCGTATCCCGCCGTGCGCTTGACGAGGCGCAGGCCGAGGAAGCCGACGTAGAAATCGACATTCGCCTGGATCTTCCGGGTGATCGCCGTGATGTGATGGATGCCACTGACCATGGGGCACCTCCTTTCGAGGGGTACACAACCAGCATTCGGCACCCCGCGCCAGCCGCCGCCCGGTGAATGCACTGTCCACAAAATGAAACCGGCCCCGCTGGCGGGCGGGGCCGGTGGATCCCGGCGCCGAAGACGCCGGATCGTCCGAATTTGTTTCAGGCGGCCGCGATACGGGCCGGCGACATCGCCCGCGCGGAGGCGGACGGATCGTTCAGGAGGCGACGGATTGCCGCGCGCACCTCGTCCGCCGAGGAAAAGCGCTGGGAATCCAGATCCCACACGGAATACTTGACGGCCACGAACTTCAGCCGATCCTCATCGGGAACGACGACGCCGACGGCCTCACCACCGATTTCGATAACCTGCTTTTGCATAACAACTCCTGCCGCGCCGAAGGCACAGCTCATTCAAATCTTGCGCTAAAATCGAAGAGGGAAGTCAGATCACATTCGGCGGAGTGCCGTATGCGCTTTCCCTGTAATCGTTTCACGACAGGAGCACGCCACACGCACGGAGGCGATGCAGTTGATATCGTACATGACACACTCCCTCTTGCTGGCGCTGACGCTCTAAAATGGACGCGTCAGAGGTGGACCGGAATAAACGCATGCGGTCCTCATGCGATGCTCCAACACATAGGCGCCCCTCCTTTCCTTGTCAATGGAATCCGCAGAATTTTGGAATAAATTGCTGCCGGATTTGTGTGACAATTCGAATCGCAAAATTATTGTTCGCGCCCGCAGCATTTTTCAGGAAAATATGTCGCGAAGACGGATATTCCGGGGAAAAGCAGTGACGCAACCTGGTCGCGCAGCCGCAGCCGCCCGCTTGCGCTCAGCGAGCAAAGACGAAAACCCTGGGCAAATGCCCCAGTTGCCCGGCGGACACACCCCCGCAATGAAGCGGGGAAAAAACGCTGTGGGACCATTCTTTTTTTAGGGGGAGGCTCGATCTTCCCGCCAAACATGAATAAAGAGTGAATCGCAATTTTGTTCTGTTAATAAGTACGCCACGACCGCTGGCAGGGTAGGCCCATGAATTTCACCAGGACGCTTTTTCCGCTGAGCATGCTTCTCCTGTCCGGCTGCGTCGTCGGCCCCGACTACCAGAAGCCCGACACCGCCCTTCCGGCCAAGTTCTCCGAAAGCAAGGCGACGAGCGGCGAAAACGTGACGCTCAATCCGTGGTGGGAATCCTTCCGCGACAGGCGCCTCAACGACCTCGTCCATCAGGGCATGGCGGAAAACCTCACCGTGCTGCAGGCGCTGGAGCGCATCACGGCGGCGGAGGCGAATGTCGTGGTCGCCGGCGCGGGCGCGCTGCCGAGCATCGGGGCCTCGGCGGAAGCCTCGGCTAGCGGCCAGGACGGCGACTACCTGCGCCGCACGTCCGGCCGCGATTCGTCTTCCTCCAAGGCGTTGAACGCCGGCGCGAGCGCCTCATGGCTGCTCGACTTCTTCGGCCAGTACCGCCGCTCGAAGGAAGCCGCCAACGCTTCGCTCGACGCCGCCTATGACGACGTCAACGTCGCGCGCCTCGCCTACCTCTCGGACCTCGTGTCGACCTATGTCAATGCGCGCTACTACCAGGAAGCGCTGGCGCTCAACCGCAAGAACCTGGAATCGCGCCGCGAGACGCTGAAGCTGACCAACGAGATCAAGGAAGCGGGCGCCGCCTCCAGCCTCGACGTGCTGCAGGCCGAAGGCCTCGTCAACCAGACGCTGGCCGACCTGCCCGCGCTTGAGACCGGCTTCCACCAGTCGGCCAACCATATCGCGACCCTGCTCGGCCTGCCGGCTAGCACGATCACCTCCAGCCTGACCAAGGGTTCGGCCCAGCCGATGCCGCGCTATGCGACGCGCACCGGCATCCCGGCCGACCTCATCCGCAACCGCCCGGACATCCGCGCGGCCGAGCGCCGCCTGCAGGCGGCGACGGCGCAGATCGGCGTGGCCGAGGCCGACCTCTATCCGAGCATCGAGCTCGGCGGCTCGATCGGCGCGACGCGCAACTTCACCAGCGCCGCCACCGGAAACCTGACGAGCTGGTCCTTCGGCCCGACGCTGACGCTGCCGATCTTCAACGGCGGCGCGCTCAGGGCGCAGGTCAAGATCGCCCGGTCGGAAGCCGAGCAGCAGTACCTGACCTGGAAGTCGACGGTGCTCAACGCCGTGGAGGAAGTGGAAAACGCCCAGACCGCACTGATCCGCGACGGCCAGACCGTCGCCGCCCAGCGCAAGGTGGTCAATTCCTACGAGCAGACGCTGAACCTTGCCCGCGAAAGCTATCGCGGCGGCGCCAGCACGATCCTCGACGTGCTCGATGCCGAGCGCAACGTCGCCACGGCCCGCCTGCAGCTCGCCTCCGCGATCCGCCAGCTTGCCCGCGACTTCGTCTCGCTCAACGTGGCGATCGGCGGCGGCGCGGAAATCGGCGCGGCGACCGTCGCCAGCAAGTAAGCCTGAAAGCCTTCCGCCGGGCGGGCACGCCCGGCACCGCAGGACCGATGGAGCGGCAGACGGATGTCAGCCGCTCCATTTTCTTTTACGCTTCCCTAAGATGGAAGAATTCCTCGATCCCCGCGGCCGTCCTGCCATAGTGGTCGCGCAGCGCCGCGGCGGCGCCCTCGGCGTCCCGCGCAAGCGCAAGCTCCATCAGCCGCCGGTGCTCGCCCGTCGCATCCCGCGCCGCGCCGACAAGGCTGACGGAGAGGCGCCGATACCGGTCGGCACGCGAAAACAGCTTGTCGCAGATCTCCAGCAGGATCGGCGAGCCGCACGCCGAGATGAGGGCCGCATGAAAGGCCGCGTGCCGCGCCTCCCAGTCCTCGCGCATCGCCGAGGGGATATCCTCGCGCGCCTGCGGGATGCGCGCCATCAGGTGATGGGCGGCGATCACCCTGCCCTCCCAGTCGGCATCTCCCTGCAGAACGGAAAGCCGGAGCGCCTCGCCCTCGCAGAGCTGCCGCGCCGCCGTGACATCACGCAACTCCTCCAGCGACAGGCTTGCGACGCTGTAGCCGCGGTGGTCGTCCAGCACCGTGAACCCTTCCGCCGTCAGCCGGGCCAGCGCCTCGCGCACCGGCGTCACGCTCATGCCGCACAGCGCCTGGAGATCGGCGAAGCGCAGCCGGTCGCCGGGCTTGACCGCGCCGGTGCGGATCGCCTGCCGGATCGCCGCATAGGCATCGCCCGCCAGGGTGCGCCCGCCTGCCTTCTTCTGCTCCATCACGCCTCACCGAATTTATAAAAGCCGGATGATTTTCGAAAATCGTTGACTTGATGTAAAACCACGGGAAAGGTGCGCGCAACCGAAATCGGTGACATCCAACGGAGGTTCTCATGAAACTGGTGCGCTTTGGCGCGGCGGGCGCGGAAAAGCCCGGACTGATCGATGCGGACGGCAAGGTCCGCGACCTTTCCGGCGTGGTGCCGGATCTGGCCGGCGACGTGCTCGGCCGCGAAAGCCTGAAGCGCCTTGCCGCCATCGACCCCACGAGCCTGCCGCTCGCCCCGGACGGCAGCCGCTTCGGCGCCTGCGTCGGCCGCGTCGGCAATTTCATCGCGGTCGGCCTCAACTATGCGGACCACGCCGCCGAAAGCGGCATGGCCGTGCCGAGCGAGCCCGTGCTCTTCAACAAGGCCCCCTCCTGCATCGTCGGCCCCGACGACACGATCCTCATTCCGCGCGGTTCGGAAAAGACCGACTGGGAGGTGGAGCTTGCCGTCGTCATCGGCGAGCGCGCCTCCTACGTCTCGGAAGCCGACGCCCTCGATTATGTCGCCGGCTATTGCGTGTGCAACGACATTTCGGAGCGCGCCTACCAGATCGAGCGCGGCGGCCAGTGGACCAAGGGCAAGGGCTGCCCGACCTTCGGCCCGATCGGCCCCTGGCTGGTTACGACGGACGAGGTGGATACCGCCGATCTCGCCATGACGCTCTCCGTCAACGGAGAGCGCGTGCAGAACGGCTCGTCGAGCACCATGGTCTTCAAGGTGCCCTTCCTCGTCCATTACATCTCGCAGTTCATGGCGCTGGAGCCCGGCGACGTCATCACGACGGGCACGCCGCCCGGCGTCGGCATGGGCATGAAGCCCCCGCGCTACCTGAAGCCCGGCGACCGCATGGAAGTCTCCATTGCCGGCCTCGGCGTGCAGCGGCAGGTGGTTGCCGCGGGATAAACCGTCACCATCGGTGAAAAAGCGAGAGGGGCCTCAAGGGCCCCTCTTTCGTATCCGTGATCAGTGCACCGTGGCGGGCGAGGCTTCGTCTCCGAGAATGCGGAAAGCTTCGTCCAGCGCGGCCACGAGGATATCCGTCAACTCGTCCGCATCGTTTTCGAGGAGGAAGAGCGCGACGGTCGCATTGTCGGGATCGCTATAGCGCTCAAGGTCGTTCGACATGTCATTGTCCCTTTCCAGCCGGCAACATCCCGGTTAACGGAAAGCATAGGGACGCAGGCTTGCGCCTGGCTTGTGCCGGAAAGGTACAGGGTGCGCAAGGACGAATCCGTCAACCGCACCAGGATTGGTGCTTGCCCGTCCAGGGCCGCGCCAGCCCTTCCTCGACCAACCGCCCGCCGATCGAACGGCCGCCGCGCAACACGAGATGCGGCGCCGCGCCTGCCTTGGCGGACGCGCCGCCTTTCGCCACCAGCGTCACGTCGCCCTCGTTGAGGATCTCGCGCAGCCGCAGCTTCGCATCGCCCCCGCGCAACCGCTCCGCGTCGCAGCGCGCCCCGGCGATGGCCGGCGTGTCGACATCGGCAAGCCGCACCTTGCGCCCGGCATAGAGGATGGTGCTGCCGTCCAGCACGCAATAATCGGTCTGGGTCGTGCAGATGAACCATTTGCCCGAGAAGGCCGGCAGCTTTTCCGGCGCCGGCAGCGCCTGTTCGGCGGCCTTTTCGGCCGGCCGGCGCTTCGGCAATGCCAGCGCCGCCTCGCGGTCGGCCGGCTTCGCCCTGCGCTCGATCGAGGCCGTCTTTATCCCGGTCGCCGGCGTTTCCGGTCCCGGCAGTCCGCCGTCCATATAGAGAATGCCGCCGACCACCGCGACGCCCAGGAGATACCAGGGCGCCATGCCGCCGCGCCGCGCCGGCGCCGCCCGCTTCGCTCCCGCCCGTTTCTTCCGCCTGCCCGCCGTCTTCGCCATAACCAGTCTCCTGCGCGCGACAGTGCGACGATCTCTTGAAGATATGGTTACCGGCCGCACATGACGGCAAACTGCAAATGTTCTGGGAGAAAATTCTGGTAGCGGAGGAGGGATTCGAACCCCCGACACAAGGATTATGATTCCTCTGCTCTAACCTACTGAGCTACTCCGCCGCCCGAAGGGACCAACAAAACCGTGTCTGTTTCCGTCCGGTGCGCGGCTTATAAGGTGCTGTTCCCGCGGGTGTCAAGCGACGTTCGCACAAAAATCGCCTTGTTCACAAAGGCCTTGGCGAATGCCGCCGGTCAGGCCGCGGCCGGGGTGGACAGAATGCGCCGGAGGGCGTCCTCGGCGGTCGGTTCGCGCTCGGAGCGCAGGATGAAGCCGCCGCCGTGGATGCGGGCATCCGCGCCTTCGCCGGAATAGAGCGCGC
>CAMLOC010000022.1 GCA_946481465.1 uncultured Shinella sp.
GTCGACAGCGCGGCGGCCTGGGCGGTCGAAAGCGTCGCCATGTCGAGACCCGAGGCCTGACGCGCGCTCAACGCGCCGATCTGCGTTGTCGTCAGCCCGCTGACCTGATCGGACGACAGGACGGCCAGCTGGGCGGGCTTGAGCGCGGCGAGCTGAACCGTCGTCAGCGCGCCGACCTGCGCGCTGGAAAGGGCGGCGATGACGTCGGTTGTGAGGCGCGCGACCACTTGCGTCTTGATGCTGGCGATCTCATCGGTCGAAAACGTCTCGATATCCTCGGCCTCGAGGCCGGCAATGGCAGTGGCCGAGAACGCCGCGATCTGGGTGCTCGTAAGGGCCGCCGTCTGCTCGGACGAAAGGGCCGCGATCTGAAGTGTCTTCAGCCCCGCGATGAAGGCCGTCGACAGGGCTGCGGTCTGGGCGGTCGAAAGTGCCGTCACGTCGAAGCCCGATGCCTGGCGCACGGTCAGCGCAGCCATCTGGGCAGTGCTCAGCGCTTCCACCTGATCAGGGGTGAAGGCGGAGATCTGGGCGACCGAAAGCGCAGCGACCTGCGCCGTCGTCAGCGCGGTGACCTGCTCGGCCGAAAGCCCGGCGATGGCGTCCGTGGTGAGGGCCGGCACCGCCTTGGCACTGATCGCCGCGATCTCGTCGGTCGTGAAGGTCGCGATGTCTTCGGCCGACAGCGCATGGACGCCCCTTACGGAAAAAGCGCCGATCTGCGCGCTCGAGAAGGCTTCGATCTGGCCGGCATCGAGAGCATCGATCTGCTGGGAATAGAGCGCGCTGGCCTGTCCGGTGGTGAGCGCCTGGATATGCTGCGAGGAAAGGTAGGCCATCTGCTCGATCGTCAGCCCCCCGATGGCGCGCGACGACACCGCACTGATCTGCTGCGTGGTGAACGCACCGACATAGCCTGCATCGATGCTTGCGACCTGGCGCGCGTTCAGGACACCGATCTGCTCGCTGCTGAGCGCAGCCACATCCTCTGCCGTCCATGCCTGGATCGCGGCCGTCGAGAGAGTTCGGATCTGGCTGGTGGAAAGCGAGGGGATGGTCGATGACATGAACTACCTTCCAAATCTTGACGTCATTTCCAGATTCGAGGACGCGCCGGTCCGGGACGGCTCGCTCCCCCCGTGTGCCGCCTCGAAGGGCAATGCTGCGAACACACGTCGGAAAAAATTGAGAAAACATGGCTCTGACGAGCCTTGCGCTGGAAGGACATCATGTTTTCAAAGCCGGATAGCGGCCTCGAACTCCCGCGCAGGGGACCACAAGCCCCCATAGAAACTGAACGTGCCCGCTACTCTTCGGCGAAGCCGATTTTCGGCAAGCTACCCCCAGTAAGTCAAGGATTAATCGGCGAGTGTTAATTTTTTGTTAACGGCGCCCGAAAGCCACGCCTATATGTTTGAAAATCCGGGATTTTCGGTGGCGCCTGCTTCTTCCCGGCAAGCCCGACGCAAGGCAGTTCCACTAGCAAGGCCAAAGGCTCCCTGTCGCAGCATCTCCACGACCCTCAGGATGAAGGCCATGAAGGACGAACGCATTCTCATCGTCGGCGCAGGGCTTTCCGGCGCCGTCATCGGCCGCGAACTCGCCGAGGCCGGCTATCGGGTCGAGATCGTCGACGCGCGCAGCCATATCGGCGGCAACTGCCATACCGAGCGCGATCCGGCGACGGGCGTGATGGTGCATGTCTACGGCCCACATATCTTCCATACGGACGACACGGAAGTGTGGGACTATGTGAACGGCTTCATGACCTTCATGCCCTACAAGAACCGCGTGAAGGCGACGAGCGGCGGACAGGTCTATTCGCTGCCGATCAACCTGCACACGATCAACCAGTTCTTCGGCAAGAGCTTTCGCCCGGACGAGGCGCGCGCCTTCCTGGAAGAGCAGGCCGACAAGACGATCACCGATCCGCAGACCTTCGAGGAACAGGCGCTGCGCTTCGTCGGCAGAGATCTCTACGAGGCCTTCTTCAAGGGCTATACGCAGAAGCAGTGGGGCTGCTCGCCGACCGAGCTGCCGGCCTCGATCCTGAAG
Organism: uncultured Shinella sp.; assembly: GCA_946481465.1. Next base: position 2,056 of record CAMLOC010000022.1, read on the forward strand.
CGCCTGCCGGTGCGCTTCAACTACGAGGACAACTACTTCTTCCACAAGTACCAGGGCATGCCGGAGACCGGCTATACGGAGATGATCGAACGCATCCTCGACCATCCGAACATCCAGGTGGCGCTCGAGACCGGCTTCCGGCGCGGCGAGAAGGCCGGCTACAGCCATCTCTTCTATTCCGGCCCGCTCGACGGCTATTTCGATTACGAACTCGGCCGGCTCGGTTATCGCACGCTCGATTTCGAACGCTTCACCTATGAGGGCGACTACCAGGGCTGCGCGGTGATGAACTACGGCGACGTTTCCGTCCCCTATACCCGCATCACCGAGCACAAGCATTTTTCGCCCTGGGAGGAGCCGGCGGGTTCGGTCTGCTACCGCGAATTCTCGCGCGCCTGCGAGCCGGACGACATCCCCTACTACCCGATCCGCCTCGTGGAAGAGAAAGCGCAGCTCGCCGACTATGTCGCCCGCGCGCAGCAGGAGGCCGGCGTCACCTTCGTCGGCCGCCTCGGCACCTATCGCTATCTCGACATGGACGTGACGATCCGCGAGGCGCTCGACACCGCGCGGCTCTATCTTTCCCGGCGCGCCGGGAACGCCACGATGACGGCCTTCCTGCGCGCGCCGCTCTGAGGCAGCCCGAACGAAAGAAGGCCCCGGACGAACCGGGGCCTTCCAGGAACCTCGCGAGGCTCGGCGATCTTCCGATTAACGGAAGAGCGTGAGGATGCTTTCCGAGGCGGAGTTGGCGATCGACAGCGACTGGACGGCGAGCTGCTGCTGGGTCTGCAGGGCCTTCAGGCGGGTCGATTCCTCGTTCATGTCAGCATCGACCAGGCGGCCGACGCCCGAGTCGATCGAGTCGGTCAGAGCCGAGACGAACTCTTCCTGCAGATCGATGCGCATGCCGATCGAGCCGAGGTCGGCGGCCGCGCTGGTCATCAGCGTCAGGGCGTCGTCGACCATCTGGATGAGCTGGTCGAGCTGGCCGCCCGTGGTGGTCGAGGTGATCGTCAGGTCGGAGACCGAAGCGGTGGTCACGGTGCCGGGCGCGGCCGAGGTGTCGACTGCCCACATCGTGGTGCCGTCGTCGAAGGCGACTTCCTGCGTGGCAACGCCGGACTGGTCGACAGCTTCCACCCAGACGTCGTCCGAAACCTTGACGTAGCTCAGGCCGCTCGCGCCGCCCGTAGCAGAATCGCCCGTGAAGACGGAGCCGGTGTCGGCGATAACGTCGTCGATCGTGTAGGCCTGGACGGTGACGGCCGAAATGACGCCGCCGGTGTTGATGTTCAGCGTGATGCTGTCGTCTTCGATCGCCGTCTGGGTGTCGAGGATCGCGGTGTCGCCGACGGTGTCGAACAGAACCGACGACGTGCTGAGGTCGTAGTCGACCTTCTTGACCGAGACGTTGCCGGAAGCGTCACGAACGAAGGAGCCGACGACGGTCTTCGTCACGGTGCCGCTGGAAAGGTCCGTCTGGAGCCAGTTCTCGCCGGAGAAGGACGCGGCTTCGGAAATGCTGATCAGCTGATCCTGAAGCTGGGTGATTTCTTCCTGGATCTTGTCCTTGTCGACACCGTCTTCGGTGGCGGCAACGAGCTTGGCCTTGATTTCCTTGACGACCTCGATGGCCGATTCCATACCGGCATAGGCCGTGTCGACCTTGGCGGCGCCGAGACCGAGCGCGTCCTGGACGGAAGACAGAGCCGCGTTGTCCGAACGCATGGTCGTTGCGATCGACCAATAAGCCGCGTTGTCGGAAGCCGAGCCGACGCGCAGGCCCGAAGAAATCCGGCTCTGGGTGTCTTCCATGCTGCTGGAGATGGAGCGCAGCGTGGAGAGGGCCGCCATGGCGTTGGTGTTGGTGAGGATGCTGGTCATTGCCTGTCCCTTTGAACGAAATACTGATTGGGGACATACCGGGTCGGATTACCTACCGGTCACGGCGGTTCGGCGTCATGCCAACTCGGCTCCTCCAGCGTTCTGAAGGGATACCAAACCCGTCGTGTGGTGCAAAACTCGCAGCCATTTCTTGCCAACATCTTAATTGGCACCCGTGCGTCCGAATCATGCGCGAGCATGGTGAACGGGTCCTAAACTGGGATGGTTAATCGGGTCAGCTGAACGAGCGGACCAGGCTGCCGACGAGGAGGTTCCAGCCGTCGATGAGCACGAAGAACAGGATCTTGAAGGGCAGCGAGATCGAGGTCGGCGGCAGCATCATCATGCCCATAGCCATGGTGATGGTGGCGACGATCAGGTCGATGACGAGGAAGGGCAGCACGACGAGGAAGCCGATCTCGAAGCCGCGGCGGATTTCCGAGATCATGAAGGCCGGGATGACGACGCGCAGGTCCGCGACATTGTTCTCGACAACCGTCTGCCCGCGTTCCTCGGCGAGCGAGATGAAGAGTTCGAGGTCCTTGTCGCGGGTATTGGCGACCATGAACTCGCGGAAGGGCTCGGCGATGCGCCTGGCCGCCTCGGTCTCGTCGATCTGGTTGGCGACGAGCGGCTCGACGCCGTTCTGCCAGGCCCGGTCGAAGGTCGGCGCCATGACGTAGAAGGTCATGAACAGCGCAAGCGAGACGAGGATCATGTTCGAGGGCGTCGTGGCGAGGCCCATGCCGGAACGAAGGATCGAGAAGGCGATGACGAAGCGCGGAAAGCTCGTCACCATGATGAGGATGCCGGGCGCCACCGACAGCACGGTGAGCAGGCCGAAGGTACGGATGATCCAGGAGGCGACCGACCCGTCGACCTGCGCATTGAGCAGATCGCCCGGCAGCTGCAACTGCTGCTGGGCGTAGGCAATGCCGGTCATCGCCATCATGGCGACGAAGGTCAGAAGGGCTCGAATCATTCGATCACAAAGGTCCGGAACATGACGTTGGTTACGCGCCCTTCGGACCTGAGGTCAACCCGCTCCTGCAGGTCGTCCCGGAGATATTGGAACCCGCGCGGACCCTGCACCTGCTGGAGCGAGACCGTGCGCATGTAGGCAAGGATGTCCTGATGGATTTCCTCGGCGAGCTTGACGTCCGGCACGCCCTTGAACATCAGCGCGACTTCGACGCGGATGCGGTTGTCGGAGGGATAGGCGAGGTTGCTGGTGATCGGATCGAGCAGCACGACGCCGTTCGCCTCGGTGGAGATGTGCGGCACTTCCTGCGCCGCCTCGCCTTCCGCGCCGCCCTCGCCGCCGGCATGCGCCGCCGCCACCTCTTCCGCCGGCTTTTCGGCGGGCGGCGGGGCAAGCATGTTGCCCACCAGCCAGCCGCCGCCGGCCGCCAGCAGCGTCAGCACGCCGATGGCCGCGATGGTGATGACCAGGGCCGGCTTCTTCTTTTCCGCGACGACCTCTTCTTCGTCCGCCATATTCGTCTTCCCGTATTGTCAGGACTTGGGTCAGATCGGCGAAAGCAGGTCGACGGCCTGCTGGCCCCACGGCGGCTGCTGCACGTCGGTCAGGCGGCCGCGACCGCCATAGGAGATGCGGGCTTCCGCGATGCGCTCGTAGGCGATCTGGTTGTCGGCATCGACATCCTGCGGGCGCACGATGCCGGCGACGTTGAGGATGCGAAGCTCGTGGTTGACGCGCACCTCCTGCGAACCGCTGATCAGGAGGTTGCCGTTCTCGATAACCCCCGTGACCACGGCGGCGACGAGCAGGTTCAGCTTTTCCGAGCGTTCGGTCGTGCCGTCGCCCTTGGTGCTGGTCGAGGAGCCGTAGGTGAGGTCGGCTTCCGTGTCGACCTTGAAATTGTTGCCCGAGCCGCCGAAGCCGAGGTTCATGCCGCTCTTGTTGGTGCGCGAACGGTCGGTCTTGTTGTCGAAGGTGGCGCGATCGTTGACGCGGATGTTGACGGTCAGGATATCGCCGACCTTGAAGGCGCGCGAATCCTTGAAGAGCGCCGACTGCTGGTCGCTCCAGATCGAATAGCCGGCAACCGCCGTGCGCGGCTGCTTGGGATACATGGCCATCTGCGGCGTTTCGGCATAGTTGAGGCCGCTGCCGATCGGGCTCATCGAGGGAGCCCGGCCGATTTCGTCGATGGCCTGGCTCGTGCAGCTCGACAGCGTGAGCGCCACGGCGAGCGCGGAGGCGGTCTTCTTCATGACGGGTCCTTTGCCTTTGACGTATTCGGATCGCCCGCAATGGCGATGAGGCGGGTGAGCAGCGCGGCCTTGTCGGCCGGCATTTCCGCAAGGATGGTGCTCGACTGGCGCGGCGGCAGCTTCATCACGATCGCCGAAGCGATCTCGGGCGTGATCTCGGCAAGCTGCGCGGCCGCCGCATCGGGCTTCATCTTGCGGTAGATTTCCACGAGCCCGGCTTCCGCCGACTTGAGGAAATCGTTGCGGCGCTTCAGCCAGTCCTCATATTCGGCGCGACGGGTTTCCAGCGTCTTGATGCGCGCGTCTATGTCCTTCTGGAGGCCTTCCAGTTCCTGCTTCTGCAACAGGTAGCGCTGGTCGCGCGCCGCGTCCGCAATGTTGGTGCAGAATTCGCGGATCTCGTCGGCGGTCGCCTTGGTCGTCATGATGACCGGGCGCTCCTCGGCGAAGGCGCCGGGTATGGCCATGAGCACGAAGCCGGCCATCGGCAGCGCGAGCTTGCGCGCCAGCGTCTTCACGGCGGTGAGGGTCGAAACTGTGGTCATTGCAGCACCAGTTCTGCCTGGAGGGCGCCCGCGGTCTTTATGCTCTGCAGGATGGAGATGATGCCATCCGGCTTGACGCCGATGCTGTTGAGACCGGTGACCAGCGAGCGCAGGCTGGAGCCATCGAGCAGGGCGACCGTGCCGCCGTCCTGCTGGACGAGGATATCCGTGTTGGGCTCCACCGCCGTCTCGCCCCGGGAGAAGGGCTCCGGCTGCACGATCTTCGGCATCTCGTTGATCTGCACGGTGAGCGTGCCGTAGCTGACGGCGACGGGTGAGATGCGCACGTCCTGGCCGATGACGATCGTTCCCGTGCGCTCGTTGACGACGACGCGCGCGGGCGCATCGGTCTCGATGACGAGGTTCTCGATATCGGCCATCAGGCGGGAGAGATCCGCCATCTTCGGCTTGGAGACGTAGACCGACTGGGAATCGCGCGACTCGGCGATCGGCGCACCGTACTGCGCGGCCGCATAACGGTTGATCGCATCGGCCATGCCGACCGAGGTGGAGAAGTCGGGATTGCGCAATTGCAGCACGAGGTCGGAGCTGTCCTTGAAGCGCGAAGGCAGTTCGCGCTCGATGATCGCGCCGTTCGGCACGCGGCCGGCCGTGGTGACGCCCTGCTGGACGCTCGCCGCCTCGCCGCCGGCGCTGACGCCGGTAACGACGATCGAGCCCTGCGCGACCGCGTAGATCTGGCCGTCGGCGCCGGAGAGCGACGTCATGACGAGCGTTCCGCCGCGCAGCGACGAGGCGTCGCCGAGCGAACCGACGGTCACGTCGATGCGGCTGCCGGGGCTGGCGAAGGGCGGCAGGTTGGCGGTGACGAGCACCGCCGCAATGTTCTTGGCGCGCGTCTGGGTGCCGACCATCGAGATGCCGAGATTCTGCAGCATCGCCCGCATCGACTGCTCGGTGAAGGGCGAGGAGCGCATGCTGTCGCCCGTGCCTTGGAGACCGACGACGAGGCCGTAGCCGATGAGCTGGTTGTCGCGGCCGGCCTGCAGCGAGGCCACGTCCTTGATGCGGGCCGCCGGCAAGGCCGGACCGACCGCCAGCATAAAGCAGGCGAGGACGGCGAGGGCGCGGGAGAAGAAGCGACCCATCATTTCGCCACCACATGCACGGTTCCGTCGGCCATGACCGTGCCGGAGACGATCACACCGGTATCCTTGTTGCGGATCCGGATGAGTTCGCCGACGCCCGCATCCTGCAGAGGGGTGCCGCTGGCGCGGATGACGAGCGAGCCGTCGTCAAAGACCATCTGCACGGTCGAGCCGCGATTGACGAGGAAGGGTTCACGCAGGGCCGAGACGAGAATGACGCGACCCGGCAGCAGGGTGCGCTTGGTGACGAGCCCGTTGACGTCGGAAATGCTTTCGGCAAACCCCTTGACGATGTTCGGGTTGGTCACTTCCACCACTTCGAGCTGGCCCGCCTGGATCTCCTCGCCGGGATAGATGATGCGCTTGGGCACGACGGCGGTGCGCATATCGGCGAGAGCCGCGTCGGCCACGAGAAGACCGGCAAGCGCGGCGGGCACGACGAAGGCCGCGCGCCACCGGACCGACAGGGTCTTTCCACTCCGAAGAGCTGCTTTCAGGCGAAACATCATGTTCCCCGCGTGTTGGGTGTTATCTCAGGTTCTTGCTGACCACGGCCGCCATTTCGTCCGCGGCCTGGATGATCTTGGAATTCATCTCATAAGCGCGCTGGGCGGAGATCAGGTCGGTGATTTCCTTGACCGGATCGACGTTGGAGGCTTCGAGATAGTTCTGCTGGATATAGGCGAAACCCGCTTCGTCCGGCGCGCCGACATTGGCCGGGCCCGACGCCGCGGTCTCGCGGAAGAGGTTTTCGCCGAGCGGCTCGAGGCCGGCTTCGTTGACGAAGTTCGCCAGCGTGATCTGGCCGAGTTCCTGCTGCTCGCCGGCGACGGTCGCATAGACCTGGCCGGACTTGCTGACGGTGACTTCCGTCGCGTCCTGCGGCACGTTGATGCCGGGCACGACCGTATAGCCGTCGAGCGTGACCAGCTGGCCTTCGGCATTGGTGTTGAAGGCGCCGGCACGGGTATAGAGGGTCGAGCCGTCGGCCGCCTCGATCTGGAACCAGCCGCGGCCGATCAAGGCGAGGTCGAAGGAGTTGCCCGTGCTGGTCAGGCCACCCTGGAGATGCAGGTTGCGCACGGCGGCGGTCTTGACGCCGAGGCCGACGATGGCGCCCTCCGGCACGACCGCCTGGTTGGCGCGGTTCGGCACGCCGGCGGCGCGCTCGGTCTGGTAGAGAAGGTCGGAGAACTCGGCGCGGGCGCGCTTGAAGCCGGTCGTGTTGATGTTCGCGATGTTGTTCGCGATGACTTCAAGGTTGGTCTGCTGCGCGTTCATGCCGGTGGCGGCGATGGCAAGGGCTTTCATGTCCGGTCCTCAGATCTGCATTCTTGCGACTTCGAGATAGGCGGTGACGACCTTGTCGCGGATGGCGATGGCGGTCTGCAGCGTCTGCTCGGCATTCATGACGGCATCGACCACTTCGCGGGTGGTCGCCTTGCCCTGGATGGCCTCGAAGGACTTGGTCTCGCTGAGCTTCAGCCGGTCGACCATGTCCGTCGCCATGTCGCCCATCACCTGCGCGAAGCTCATCTGGGTGCCCGTTCCCTGCACGGCGGCAGCGGAGGCGGAAACCGGATTGGACGTCTCGGTGGCGACGCCCGACAGGGCGTTGGTGGAGAAGAGCGAATTGACGCCCTTTACGCTTTCGATCATTGCGAGGCCCTCAGGAGGTCGATGGTCGCGGAGATCAGGTCACGCGACTGCTTGATGCTCTGCAGGTTGGCTTCATAGGAGCGGTTGGCTTCCCGCATGTCGGCCATTTCGACCAGCATGTTGACGTTCGGCATCTTGACGATGCCCTCGGCATTGGCCGCCGGGTTGCCGGGGTCGTATTCCGTCGAAAACTCGCCTTCGTCGAAGCCGAGGCGTTCGACCTCGACGAGCGACGCGCCGGAGGCCCGGTCGAGCTCGGCCGCGAAGGTCACCGTCTTGCGGCGGAAGGGGTCGGCACCGGGCACGTCGCCGGTCGAGCGGGCGTTCGCCAGGTTCTCCGAGACGATACGGATACGGGTGGATTGCGCCTCAAGTCCCGAGGCCGCGACTTTCATTGAAGCTACGAGCGGATCCATTTCTTACCTTCTTACTGTCATCAGCATCATGCGATGAAAGGCCTTGACGAGGCCGGCATTCAACTCGAACTCGCGCTTGACCTGCCCCTCTTTCATGAGCTCCTCGGCAAGACCGACCGTGTTGCCGGATTCCTGCACGCCGATCTCGTCGCTGGGCTTGGTCTCCACGACACGGCTGGCCATTTCGCTTCCATCGGTGAAATGGCCGGGCTGCGTCGCCGCCATGCGGATGCCCGTCGTTTCGAGCACCGCCTGAAAGGGGGTGACGTCCTTCGCCTTGAAGGCGGGGGTGTTGGCGTTGGCGATGTTGCCTGCAACCACACTCTGGCGGACGGATAGCCATTCGGCTTGTTTCGAGGCCAGTTCAAACAGTTGTATCGGTTGCATGACAAGCTCCATCCTTGTTCACGGCGAACCTACGGAGCCAATCTTGCGTCAGACTTGCTGCGCGGCGGTTTGTTTGCAACCGCCTGAATTTGCGGGGGAATAAGTGTCTTCGTCTTTGGCCTGAAGCGCGGGCTGGCCCCTCATCCGGCCTGCCGGCCACCTTCTCCCCGTAAACGGGGCGAAGGGGATATGCCGCGCCGGTTTCCCCAACCAATATCCTTGCGCGGGCCACGTTCCCTCTCCCCGCTTGCGGGGAGAGGGTTAGGGTGAGGGGCAAAGATAGTCCGCAGGTCGGAATTGAAGGGAAGGTGGGGCGGCGGATTCGGCAAGGTTCCACATTCATTCCCGCGATCCCACCCATCAACGCAAAACCCCCGGCGCAGGGACCGCCGGGGGTTTCGCTTCGACCGGATTGCCTTGCCGTGTCAGCCGCGGCCCTGCGTCACGATGACGGGGATCAGCAGGTCGCCCCAGTTGCCCTCTCCGCCGTGATGGCGGGCGGAGCGGACGAGCTCCACCGAGACCCCGGCCTCGACCGCCTTCATGACGGACTGGTTGAGGCGGTGCAGGTCGTTGGCGACCATGCGGATCATGGCCTGCTGGTCGGGGCTCATGGCGGAGGACTGCTCTTCCGCGCGTTCCTTGACCCGGGTCTGGACTGTCATGGCATTTCTCCTCTTTTGAGCATTTGCAGGCAGGCGGTACGCCTGTCGTCGCAGGAATGCGGCTCTGTTGGGGTTCTTGAAGGTTGACGTTCGGGGTTACTCGGCGGCCGGGCGGAACTGCTCGTGCTCGGTCGATTCATGCATGGCGGTGGTGGAGGACTGGCCGCCGGTGATGGCCATCGAGACCGCGTCGAAGTAGCCGGTGCCGACTTCGCGCTGGTGCTTGGTGGCGGTGTAGCCGTTGATCTCGGCGGCGAATTCCGCTTCCTGCAGCTCGGAATAGGCGGCCATCTGGCGGTCCTTGTAGCCGCGGGCAAGCTCGAACATGCCGTAGTTCAACTGGTGGAAGCCGGCGAGCGTGATGAACTGGAACTTGTAGCCCATCGCGCCCAATTCCCGCTGGAACTTGGCGATCGTCGCGTCGTCCAGGTTCTTCTTCCAGTTGAACGAGGGCGAGCAATTGTAGGCGAGCAGCTTGCCGGGATGCGCCTTGTGCACGGCCTCGGCGAATTTTCTCGCCTGTTCGAGGTCCGGCTTGCCGGTCTCCATCCAGATCAGGTCGCAATGGGGCGCATAGGCGATGGCGCGGGCGATGCACGGCTCGATGCCGTTCCTGACCTGGTAGAAGCCCTCGACCGTGCGGCCCTTGTCCCGGTCGACGAAGGGCTGGTCGCGCTCGTCGATATCGGAGGTCAGCAGCTTGGCGGCCTCTGCGTCGGTGCGGGCGACGACCAGTGTCGACGTGCCCATGACGTCGGCGGCAAGGCGCGCTGCGTCGAGGTTGCGGATATGGGCCGCGGTCGGGATCAGGACCTTGCCGCCGAGATGGCCGCACTTCTTCTCGGACGCGAGCTGGTCCTCGAAGTGAACCCCGGCGACGCCCGCCTCGATGAAGGCCTTCATGATCTCGAAGGCGTTGAGCGGACCGCCGAAGCCGGCTTCCGCGTCGGCGACGATCGGCGCGAACCAGGTGTCGACCGAAAGGCCGTTGCCTTCCGCCGTCTCGATCTGGTCGGCGCGCTGCAGCGTGCGGTTGATGCGTTTCGCCAGTTCCGGCGCGGCATTGGCCGGATAGAGCGACTGGTCGGGATACATGGCGGATGCCGTGTTGGCGTCGGCGGCGACCTGCCAGCCGGAGAGATAGATCGCCTTCAGGCCGGCGCGGACCATCTGCATGGCCTGATTGCCCGAGAGCGCGCCGAGCGCGTTGACGAAGTCCTCCTCGTGGATGAGCTTCCACAGCCGGTTCGCGCCGTTCTCGGCCAGCGTATGGCGGATCTGGACCGAGCCACGCAGCTTCTCGACCGTCTCGGCCGTATAGGGACGCTCGATGCCGTCGAACCGGCCCTTCGGCGCGCTCGGAACGAGATTGTAAAAATCAGTCATAATATCCTCCGGTACGGTCTTTCGCGATCGGGCTTGATCTCGTTTGCTGCCCGATTTCATGTGACAGTATTTACATCGCAGCGCACAATCGAGCGAGAGAAAACCGTAAAATCAGCGAAGTAATCGGGTAACGATGTCTTGCCTTTGACAGGCGAGGTCTGTAAAAAAGTAAATATTGTAAAACTCCTGATCGCGGCAGTGATGTAAAGGATTTGACACGGTGGCGGAAAACAAGATCTTTGCCGGCCCGAAGGTCCGGCGCATCCGCAACGCCCTCGGCCTCACCCAGACGGCGATGGCCGAGGGCCTGTCGATCTCGCCTTCCTATCTCAACCTCATCGAGCGCAACCAGCGGCCGTTGACGGTGCAGCTCCTCCTGCGCCTCGCCTCCGTCTACAAGGTTGACCTCGACGAGCTGCAGGGCGAAAGCGCCGGCAATGCCCGGCAGCTGCGCGAGGTCTTCGCCGATCCGCTGCTTTCGGGCGAGCTGCCGGGCGATCACGAGCTGATGGAACTCGCCGACGCCGCGCCGAACGTGGCGAGCGGCATCGTCAAGCTCTACCGCGCCTATCGCGAGCAGGCCGCCCGCCTCACCGACCTTGCCGACCTGCTCGCCCGAGAGGGCCATGCGACGACGCTGTCGGGCACGTTGCTGCCGATGGACGAGGTGCGCGACAGGCTGGAGGGTCGTCCCAACTATTTCGGCGCCATCGACGAGGCGGCGGAGCGGTTTCATGCGGCACTGGCGCCGGGCGACGACCTGGCGAGCGCTCTGAAGGGCTGGCTGCGCAAGGAGCACGGCGTCGTCGTGCGCCTGCTGCCCGTCCACACCATGCCGAACCTGCGCCGCCGCTTCGACCGCCATTCCATGCGGCTCTTCCTGTCGGAGCGCCTGTCGCCCTTCGACCAGCTGCGCGAGATCGCCATGGAGACGGTGCAGCTCGCCCTGCAGGAGGAGATCTTCGCCGAGCTCGACGCGCTCGCCTTCTCGACGGCGGAGGCGAAGCGCATCGCCCGCTTCGAGCTGGCGCGCTACGCCGCCCATGCGCTGATGATGCCCTATGAGGCCTTCCAGTCGACGGCCCAGCGCGTGCGCTACGACATCGACGTGCTGCGCTCGCGCTTCGGCGTCTCCTACGAGCAGGCGGCGAACCGGCTGACCATGCTGCAACGGCCGGGCAGGGCGGGCGTGCCCTTCTTCATGCTGGAGATCGACAATGCCGGCAACCGCTTCCGACGGGCGGGGGCGCAAGGATTCCCGCAGGCGCGCTTCGGCGGCGGCTGTCCCAAGCTCGGCGTGCACTCCGCCTTCTCGCAGCCGGGGCAGATCCTCGTCGACCGCGTGGAAATGCCGGACGGCGCCGCGTTCCTGGCGGTCTCGCGCACGCTGGAGGGGCCGCAGGGCGTCTTTGCCGAGCGGGTGCGCCGCACCGCGCTGCTCATCGGCTGCGATGCGGCCCATGCGCAGGAGACGGTTTACGGCGAGGCGGTGCGCCGGGACGGGGCGGTGGCGGTGGGAACGGCCTGCCGGCTCTGCGAGCGGCAGGGCTGTCTTGCCCGCGCCGAACCGCCCGTCACGCGGCCCCTCGGGCTCGACGAAATGGTCGCGGGCCTCAGCCTTTTCGACTTCCAGTGACTTTTCGCTTGATTTCCAGCCCCGTTGAGGCTTCAAATCTGATAGGAATGGGAACAATGTGATATCAAAATTCACCCTCTGTTTGCGTAGAATGCCGCTTGTCGCCTCTTGAAAAACATCCATAATCGGTGACTGTCTTCATACGAACGCATAGGTCCGAGAGAAAAACTGGGAGAAAAATCAATGGTAAAACGTACTCTTTTGGCGACTGCCGCCACGCTTGCGCTGCTCGGCGCCGGCGGCGCGCTCGCGCAGGAAAAGGTCGTCAACGTCTACAACTGGTCGGACTATATCGACAGCTCGATCATCGACGATTTCACCAAGGAAACCGGCATCAAGGTCGTCTACGACGTCTATGACTCCAACGAGATCCTGGAAACCAAGCTGCTTGCCGGCGGCACGGGCTACGATGTCGTCGTTCCCACCAACACCTTCCTCCAGCGCCAGATCGCGGCGGGCGTCTACCAGAAGCTCGACAAGTCGAAGCTG
>CAMLOC010000023.1 GCA_946481465.1 uncultured Shinella sp.
CACCAAAGCCGAACTCTTGCTGAGGCCGGAAATGATCCGCCTTGCGAACGATGTGGAAGCGGGACGCCAGCCGATGAAGATCGACAGCACCATCAACTACGGCGACAACCTTCTGGTCATCGGCCGGCTCGGAACCCAGGCGATCCGCATGCGCGTGCCCGGCGTCGATGCGCGCAGGCTCGACGGCGCTTCCGAGTGCCATGTCACCTGGCGCAGCGAGGACGTGCACGTCATCGCCTGACCATCACTCCCATCACGCAGACCGGAGCCTGCCATGAACGACCGCCCCAACTCCCTCCACGCCGTGGACAAGCAAAGCCTCGTCCATCCCTACACCAATCTGGCCGTGCATCAGGACGTGGGTCCGCATGTCATCACCGGTGGCGAGGGCATCTATGTCATCGACGACGAAGGCAGGCGCTACATCGAGGGGCTTGCGGGCCTGTTCTGCGCCGGCCTCGGCTTCAGCGAGCCGCGGCTCGTCGAGGCGGCGACCCGCCAGTTGAAGACCATGCCGTTCTACCATTCCTTCGCCCACAAATCGACGGAACCGGGCATCCGGCTTGCGGAAAAGCTGCTTTCCATGGCTCCCGTTCCGATGTCGAAGGTCTTCTTCGCCGGCTCCGGCTCCGAGGCGAACGACACCGCGATCAAGCTCGTCTGGTACTACAACAACGCGATGGGCCGGCCGGAGAAGAAGAAGATCATCTCGCGTCGCAAGGCCTATCACGGCGTCACCGTCGCGACCGCCAGCCTCACGGGCCTGCCCTTCAACCACCGCGACTTCGACCTGCCGATCGCCAACATCCTGCACACCGACTGCCCGCATTACTGGCGCTTCGCCGAGCCCGGCGAGAGCGAGGAGGATTTTGCGAGCCGCCTTGCCGGCAATCTGGAAGCAATGATTCTCGAAGAAGGACCGGAGACGATCGCCGCCTTCTTCGCCGAGCCCGTCATGGTGTCGGGCGGCGTCATCACCCCGCCGAAGACCTATTTCGAGAAGATCCAGGCGATCCTGACGAAATACGACATCCTGCTGGTCGCCGATGAGGTGATCTGCGGCTTCGGGCGCACCGGCAACATGTTCGGGTCGCAGACCTACGGCATGAAGCCGGACATGATCAGTTGCGCCAAGCAGCTTTCGGCCGCCTACATGCCGATCTCGGCGCTGATGATCAACGAGAAGATCGCCGACGCCCTTGTCGACCAGAGCCGCAAGATCGGCACCTTCTCGCACGGCTACACCTATGGCGGCCATCCGGTCGCCGCCGCCGTCGCGCTGGAGGCCCTGACGATCTACCAGGAGATCGACATCGTCTCGCATGTGCGGACCGTCACCCCGCGCTTCCAGGCGGGCATCCGCAGGCTCGCAGAGCATCCGCTGATCGGCGAGGCGCGCGGCGTCGGCCTCGTCGCCGGCCTTGAATTCGTCAGGGACAAGGCGACGAAGGAGAACTTCCCGCCCGCCTGGCAGGTCGCCAACCATGCCGGCAGGTTCGCCACCGAACGGGGCGTGCTCACCCGCGGCCTCGGCGATATGGTCAGCCTTTGCCCGGCCATGATCATCACGGAAGACGAGATCGACGATCTGATGGCCCGCATGCAGCTCGCCCTCGACGACACGCTCGCCTGGGCGCGCGCCCAGGGCTATGCTGCCTGATACCGGAGACCGCCATGACCGCACGCCACGCCTATGCACGACTGGGCATGTTCATCGACGGCCGCTGGATCCACGAGACCGAGCGGCAGGACGCGGTGATCGATCCCGCCACCGGGGCGCTCCTCGGCCATCTGCCCCATGCCACCGACGCCGACCTTGCCGCCGCCGTTGCCGCCGCCCAGCGTGCTTTCGAGCAGTGGAAGGATCGCTCGCCGCTGGAGCGCGGCCAGATCCTGCGCCGGTTCGCCGACCTCGCCCGCAGCCAGGCGGAGGAGATCGGCCGCCACATGGTGCTCGACCAGGGCAAGCCGCTGGCGGAAGCGATCGGTGAGATCCGCTTTGCCGCCGATCATGCCGACTGGCATGCGGAGGAGGCCCGGCGCATCTACGGCCGGCTCATTCCCGCGCGCGATCCGCGCGTACAGCAGACCGTGCTGCGCGAGCCGGTCGGCGTCTGCATCGCCTTCACGCCGTGGAACTTCCCCTTCAGCCAAGCGCTGCGCAAGGTCGTGGCGGCGTTGGCGAGCGGCTGCACGATCATCCTGAAAGGCCCCGCGGAATCGCCCTCCTCGACGGTCGCGATCGGCCGGCTGATGCAGGAGGCCGGCCTGCCGGACGGCTGCCTCAACATCGTCTGGGGGGCGTCGTCGCACATTTCCGAGACCCTGCTTTCAGCCCCCGAGGTCAGGAAGATTTCCTTCACCGGCTCGGTCGAGGTCGGCAAGCTGCTCGCTGCGCTCGCCGGCCGGCACATGAAGCGCTCGACCATGGAACTCGGCGGCCACGCGCCCGTCATCGTCTTCGACGATGCCGACATCGATGCCGCGGCCGATGCGCTCGCGGCCAGCAAGGTCCGCAATGCCGGACAGGTCTGCATCTCGCCCACCCGCTTCTACGTGCAGGAAAAGGCGTATGACCGGTTCCTCGGGCGCTTTGCCGGGAAAATCGCGGCAACAAAGGTCGGCAACGGCTTCGACGAAGGCGTCCAGATGGGCCCGCTCTGCCATGCCCGCCGGGTAACGGCCATGGAAGGCTTCGTGCAGGACGCCCGCGAGCGCGGCGCGCAGATCGTCACGGGCGGCGGGCGCATCGGCAATGCCGGCTTCTTCTACGCGCCGACCGTGGTGGCAGGCGGTTCGGACGCCCTGCGGCTGATGAACGAGGAACCTTTCGGCCCCATCGCCGCCGTCACGCCGTTTTCCGGCTTCGACGAGGTCATCCGCCGCGCCAACAGCCTGCCCTTCGGCCTTGCCTCCTATGTCTTCACCGGCTCCGGCAGCAGAGCGCAGCATGCCGCGAAGGCGCTTGCCGCCGGCATGGTCAGCATCAACCATTTCGGCCTCGCCTTGCCCGAAACGCCGTTCGGCGGCATCAACGACAGCGGCTACGGCAGCGAAGGCGGCATGGAAACCTTCGACGGCTATCTCAACACGAAATTCGTAACCCGTTTCGACGCACGGCCGGAATGAGCCGGTTCCCCATTGGAGAAGAGAATGTTTGAAGCCATCGATACCGGGTCCGACCCGTCAGACGTACCGGTCAGCGAAGTCGTCCGCGCCGGCAATCTCGTCTGGTCGGTCCACGTTTCCGAGGATCCGGTGACCGGCGATCTCGTCACCGGCGACATCGAGACCCAGACCCGCCGCACGCTGGAGAACCTCGCCATTGCCATGCGCGCGGCCGGCGGCACGCTGGCCGATGTCGTGCAGGTCCAGGTCTTCCTCATCGACAGGGCAGATGCCGCCGGAATGAACCGCGTCTATGCGGAGTTCTTCAGCGAACCCTATCCCGTCCGGGCGACCGTTGTCGTCAAGGCGCTCCTGTCCGAGGGCCTGCGCATCGAGATCCTCGCCCATGCCGTGCTTGGCAAGGCCGCGTGAGGGGCACACATGTTCGAGAAAGTCGAAACCGGGATCGCCGCCTCGAAGGCGCCGCTCAGCGGCACGGTGAAGGCCGGCCGCATCGTCCGCTCCGCCCATATCGCCAAGAACCCGCAAACGGGCGAGCTTGTCACGGGCGATATCGAGGCACAGGCCCGCCAGGTCTTCCGCAACCTGCAACAGGCGATCGAAGCGGCGGGCGGCACGCTGGCGGATGTCGTTCAGGTCCAGGCCTACCTTATCGACAAGGCGGACGCGCCCGGCATGAATCGCGTCTACCGGGAGTTCTTCTCCGCCCCCTACCCCGTCCGTGCAACCGTCGTCACGGATCTCCTGTCCACCGGCATCCGGCTGGAAATCATGGCGACTGCCTTTGTCTAGAGCATTTCCGGCGGGGCGATCAAAGAGGCAGCGCAACCCGGCAAGGCCAGCCGAAAGACGGCCGCCTGTTCCTGCTCCCTCATCACCTCCAGCAAGGCTTTTTGATCCCTGGATACGTCAGCGGCAGTATCAGTTCACGACCATCTGGAACCAGATATCGAGGAACTTGGTGCGTTTTATCGTGTCGCGAAACACCAGAAGCTCGGGGCCGAGTTCGATCCTCTGCAGGCTGTCGAAGGCCGTGAAATCCGTCGGATAGCTGAACCCGGTCGCGGCGAGCGCCGGCTTGATCTCAGCCGAATGCAGCGCGTGAAGGACGATGCGCGCGCCGCGAGGGTTCGCCGCGCCCTTCGGCATCAGCACGGTCCACGGAACCGCGAGCACATAGTCCTGCGGCACGGCGATCTGCACACCCTGCGCCATCGCACCGCCCGCCGACAGGGCCGACAGGGGCACGTTGTAAAGAACATCGACCTCGCCGGCCCGGAACGCGGCCAACAGATCGTCCGTCGTATCGTAGATCCGTGCGCTTGCGGCACCGAAGGCGCGCATCAGCCGCCAGTAGAGCGAGGTGCGGATGGAATCCTGCGAGGCCAGCAGATAGCTGACATCGTCTATGCCGATATTGACGATGCCGACACGGCGCGAGAACCGGTCGTTGTTCTGCTCCAGCGCACGAACGAGTTCGATGCGGGTGCGGGGCATGCGATCGGGAAACGCGGCCTGCCGCAGGACCATGACGGCCGGATCGGACCAGAAGCCGAACACTTCATGGCGCCATTGCGCATCCGCCGCGATGCCGGCGGGCTCGTCTGCGGCGGCATAGCCCTCGTTGGCGACGGAGACCGCGATGTCCGGTGAGGAGAACAGGGCGATGTCGAAGGGCGCGTTCTCGCGTTTTGCGCCCGAGGCGATCTGTGCGGACGAAAGCCGGACATAGGAGAGATCCGCCCCGGGCAGCCGGGCGGCAAGTGCGGCCATCAGGGGCGCGATACGTTCCTCGGCAATGACGCCGGCAAGCCGGACCGCCCGGACCTGCGCCATCGCAGGCATCGGCAGCATCCAGCCGATCAGCAGGAGGGAGAGCGCCACATTCCGCAGCAGCAGGGCGTTTTGCATCACATCCCCTCGCTTCTTGCCGCGACCGGCAGCACCACCGCCACGACAAGGCCGCCACCCGCACGGTCGGCAACGGAAATCGAACCGCCGAAAGCCACGGCAACATCCTTGGCGATGGCGAGGCCGAGCCCCGTTCCGGGATGTGGGGAATCCGCCCGCGCGAAACGCTGGAACACCTTGTCCTTGGCCGCGTCCGGTATGCCCGGCCCCCTGTCCATGACCTGGAGGGTCGCACGCCCGTCCGCGACGGCAAGGCTCACATCCGTCGGACCGGGCGCATGGATGAAGGCGTTCTCGACGACGTTGCGCACCATTTCCCGCAGCACGACCGGCTCGGCGACGACGGGAACGGGTGCCTCTTGCAGGACGAGGACCAGCGATCGCATCAGAGGCGCATAGGCGCTTTCGGCCCGCAGCATCTGCAAGGCATCCCGGACGGCATCGCCGAAATCGACGATCTCGCGGTCCTGCGTTTCGAGGCGGTGCATCGTCGTTGCGTCGGAAAGCAGCATGTTGGCGAGCAGCCCCGCCTCGCGGGCATTGTGGTGGATGCGCGACAGGCGGCGGCGCACCTTGGGTTCCTGCGCCTCTTCGAGGCCCACCTCGGCCTGCGCCTGGATGGCCGCGAGCGGCGTGCGCAGCTGATGGGCAGCATCGGCGGTGACGCGCTTGACGCCGTCCAGCACGGAGCCCAGCCGGTCCATGAATTCGTTCAGCGCGGACACCAGCGCCGAGACCTCGGCCGGCACCTCCCGCTCGATCCGGCTGAGATCCGACGGGCGCCGCGCCCTGAGATTGCTTTCGATGAGACGCAGCGGCGAGAAGGCCGACCGCACGGACACGAGAATGAGGCCGCCGGACAGGAGCGCGATCGCCACGGCCGGCAGCATGCCGTTGAAGGTCAGCTGCCCGGCGAGTTCCCGGCGAGCCTCCCGCGTTTCGGCCACCATGACGCCGATCCAGCCGCCGGTCCCCGTCGCGGGATCGGCGCGGTAGCGCCGCACCGAGGCGATGCGCACCGGGTCTCCCCTGTAGACCGAATCGTGAAGATGCAGCATCCCGTCCTCGGCGACCGGTATGTCGAGGGCCAGGATCGGCGAGCCGGTCACGAGGCTGCCGTCCGGCGCCGTGACCCGGTAGAAGACCCGGTTGAGACGGGAGGTGCCGAGGATGGCAAAGGCCGAATAGGGAATGTCGACGGTGACGGCGCCCTCCTCGATGCCGACCGTGTCGGCGATGGCGAGGGCCGAGGCCGTCAGCACGCGGTCGAACGCCTCGTCGGCGGCACGGCGGGCATAGGCGCGCACCGTCAGGGCGAGGACGCTGCCGATGACGAGGAAAAGACAGGCCGTGGTGATGAGCAGCCGCCGCTCGATCGACAAGCGCGCCATCAGATCACCGCATCGTCCCTGACGCGCAGCATGTAGCCGGCCCCGCGATGGGTGACGATCTCGACATCCACGGCTTCCAGCTTCTTGCGCACGCGGGAAACCAGCAGTTCGACGGCATTGGGCGTTCCGACGTCGTCGTGGCCGAAGAGCTTCAGGTAGAGCCGGTCCTTGCTGACGGTGTTGCCGGCATGCGAGGCAAGCGTTTCCAGCACCTCGAATTCCCGGCGCCCCAGCTCGAGCGGCCTGCCGTCCACCTTCGCGGCGCGCGAGGACAGGTCGACCTCCAGCACGCCGATGCGGATCACGGATTTGGCAAGACCCCTGTGGCGGCGCGTGACGGCCCTCAGCCGCGCCTCGAGCTCACCGAGATCGAACGGCTTGACGATATAGTCGTCGGCACCGAGATCGAGCAGGCTGATCTTGTCGTCCAGCTGGTTTCTCGCCGTGATGACCAGGACCGGCGTCGGGGAGCTGCGTTCGCGCATGTGCGCCATCACCTCGAAACCGCTGCGGGCCGGAAGGTTGATGTCGAGGACCACGACGTCGAACTCGCCATGGATCGCCAGTTCCTCGCCCGATATGCCGTCCTGCGCCAGCGTGACATGGTGCCCGGCCCGCACGAGTTTGGATTCGATCGCCTCGGCGATATCAACGGAATCTTCTATGACCAGGATGCGCATGAGGCTGACAGGACTCTGACAGGAATTTCGCGATACCCATCATCCTACAGCAAGGGCTTTGCCGAACGCGAGATGGTAAAGTCCTTCGGGAGGAGAAAATGACATACAACCGCAGCCTTGCCGCATGGGGCATGCTGGTCGCGTTTCTTTCGACCGGCGCCGCCGCCGATGCGAAACCGTGCCATCAGCGCGCCGCCCTCGACCAGGCCTATTGCGACGCCGACGGGGACCTCGTCGCGGACCTGCCGACAGACGGGTCGAAGCTGCGCGATCCCGACACGCTCGTCTGGGCCTTCGCCCCGATCGAGGATCCTGCCGTCTACGCGCAGCTGTTCCGCCCCTTCACGAAACACCTTGCGACCTGCCTCGGTCGCCAGATCGTCTATTATCCGGTCCAGTCGGTCCCGGCGGAAATCGCGGCCATGCGCGCCGGTCGCCTGCATTTTGCAGGCTTTTCCACCGGCCCGACGGTCGAGGCCGTCAATACGGCCGGCGCCGTGCCCTTCGCCGCGAAAGGACAGGGCGGCAAGGTGCGGGGCTATCATCTCGTCGCCATAGTGCGGGCGGATTCGCCCTATCGAACGCTCGCCGACCTGAAGGGCAAGCGGGTCGCCCATGTCTCCGCCGCCTCGAATTCCGGCAACCTCGCGCCGCGGGCGCTCTTTCCCGCCGAAGGCCTCGTCCCGGACACGGACTACCGGCCGATCCTGTCCGGCGCGCATGACAGGTCGATCATGGGGGTGCTTTCCGGCGACTACGACATGGCGGCGGTCGCCTCCGACGTTCTCCAGCGCCTGATGGAACGCGGCGCGATCGACCCCACCGCCATTCGCGTCCTCTATGAAAGCCCTCTCTTTCCGACCGCGGCCTTCGCCCACGCCCACGATCTCGATCCGGTGCTCGCGGGTGAATTGAAGAGGTGCTTCTTCTCCTTCCGCTTCCCGCCGGACATGACGGCGGCCTTCAACGGCGACGAACAGTTCCTGCCCGTCCGCTACGACGAGGCCTGGCGAACGGTGCGCGCGGTAAACGACGCGGTCGGCGCCCTGCCGGACTGAAGCCCAAAGACACCGTCCAAAACCGGAAGTGATCCCATGACCCTGCAAACCACCTTGCCGGAGGAGCCTTTGCGTCCCCGGCCTGCCTGGAAGAGACTGTCCTATCTCGTCCGCGTCAACAGCGCCGACCCGACGCTGCTGCTCGCGCTCCTGCTGCTCGTCGTCTTCGGCTATCTCATCCTCGCTCCCGTCCTGCTCCTACTCGCCGACGCGGTGACGGTGCATTTCGCCGATCTTGCCCGCACCCGGCAGGATCTCGGGGACCTGACCCTCTACTACCTGAACCGCGTGCTCCTCTCGCCCATATCGCGGGATCTCTTCTGGTGGCCGCTCGCCCACACGGCCATCATCTCCGCGGCTGCGATCGTCATCGCCTTCCTCGTCGGCGGGCCCATCGGGTGGATGCTCAGCCGCACGGACCTCATCGGCAGGAAGTGGTTCTCCACCGCGCTGCTCCTGCCCTATATGCTGCCGTCCTGGACCTTCGCACTGGCCTGGCTGACCCTCTTCAAGAACCGCACGACCGGCGGCCAGCCGGGCTGGATGGAGACCTTCGGCTACACGCCGCCCGACTGGCTGTCCTACGGCGCCCTGCCGATCGCGCTCATCCTGGCGCTGCATTACGCGCCTTTCGTCATCCTGCTCTTCGGCAACGCGCTGAAGCAGTTCGACACGCAGCTGGAGGATTCGGCGCGCAGCCTCGGCGCCAGCCCTGTCGTCGTCGCGCGCCGGATCGTCCTCCCGCTGATGCTGCCCTCGCTGATCTCGGCCGCGACGCTCATCTTCGCCAAGTGCCTCGGCGATTTCGGCGTCGCCTATGTGCTCGGCGTGCCGGTCGGTTTCGACGTGCTCGCCACATCGCTGTTCCGCACGATATCGACCAGCCAGGCGGGCGCCTCGGCCGTGCTTGCCGGCATGATCGTGCTGCTCGGCACGCTCTCCATCGTGATCGACATGCGGCTTCTGACAGAGGCCAAACGCTTCGTGACCATCGGCTCGAAGGGCGCGATGGTCCGGCGGACGCCGCTGGGCAAATGGCAGGTTCCGGCGCTCGCCTGGGCCGTCGCGGTCTTCGTCGTCAGTGCGGGCATACCCCTCTTCGCGCTGGCCCTGACGACGGTGATGCGCGTGCCGGGCTCGTTCAGCCTCGACAACTTCACCCTCGACTACTGGATCGGCACCGATCTCGGGACCACCGCGCTCCACCAGGGAATCCTGCTCACCGGCGAATTCTGGCTGGCGCTGTGGAACACCGTCTGGATGGTGGGGCTCGCGTCGATCGGCGCCGGGGTGCTCGGCCTGCTCGTCGGCTACAGCGTGGTCCGCTCGCCGGTGGGCTTCGTCTCCGTGGCACTGCGGCAGATCACCTTCCTGCCCTATCTCGTCCCCGGCATCGCCTTCGCCGCCGCCTATCTTTCGATGTTCGCCGTCGCCCGCCCGCCGCTGCCGGCGCTCTACGGCACGCCGGTCATCCTCGTCCTCGCCATTCTCGCGGACCAGATGCCCTTCGCCTCGCGGGCCGGCATCTCCTCGATGATGCAGCTCGGCCGGGAGCCGGAGGAAGCCGGCCAGATCGTCGGCGCCGGCTGGTTCCGCCGCATGCGCTCCATCGTCCTGCCGATCCAGCGCGGCGCACTCGTCTCGGCGATCCTGCTGCCGTTCATCTCCGGCATCAAGGGCCTCAGCCTGGTCGTCGTCCTCGCCGTTCCCGGCACGGACCTCCTGACCACCTACGCAATCCGCCTTGTCGACTACGGCTACAGCCAGGCTGCCAATGCCGTGGTCGTGATGCTCTGCGTCGTCGCCTTCACCGGCACGATGCTCGTCCAGAAGATCGGAAAGGCCAACCTCTCAGACGGTATGGGAAGCAAATAATGTCCAGCATCACCTTGGAAAACATCCGCAAGAGCTATGGCCGCAGCGGCCCCGCCGCGATCGGCAATCTCAGCATGGAAATCGGCGCCTCGGAATTCCTCTGCCTGCTCGGCCCGTCCGGCTGCGGCAAGACGACGACACTGCGCATGATCGCCGGCCTCGAGCATCCGACCGACGGGCGCATCCTTGTCGACGGCAAGCCGATCGTCTCCGTCGCGGACGGTGTCTTCACCGCACCGGAGAAGCGCAATATGGGCCTCGTCTTCCAGAACTACGCGCTCTGGCCGCACATGACGATCCGCGACAACGTCGCCTTCGGATTGACCCTGCGCAAGACACCGGCAGCCGAACGCGATGCCGTCGTCGAACGGGTCATGACGAAACTCGGCATCGCCCGCTATGCCGACCGCTATCCCGCACAGCTCTCCGGCGGCCAGCAGCAGCGCGTGGCGCTCGCCCGCATGCTGGCGCTGAACCCCTCGGTCATCCTGCTCGACGAGCCGCTCTCCAATCTCGACGCCAAGCTCAGGCTCGAAATGCGGGCGGAACTGAAACGCATCCATGCCGAGGCGGGCTCGACCATCGTCTTCGTCACCCACGACCAGTGGGAGGCGATGACGCTCGCCACCACCATCGCGGTGATGAGCGAGGGCGAGTTGCAGCAGGTCGGCACGCCCGACGACATATACGAGCGCCCCGCCAACCGCTTCGTCGCCGAATTCGTCGGCAGTCTTCCCATGAACATCATCGAGCGGGGACAGGGCGAGGCCGGACCGCTGCACGCCTGGCTTGACCGTCTGCTGGCGCATCTGCGCGTCGATCCCGCGCCCGTCGCATCCGCCGGCATCCGGCCGGAGGCAATCCGGCTAGGCGTCTTCGCCGACGAGGAGGCCGCCCGGCATGCGGCCGCGCAGGGAACCATCGTCGACATCGTCCCGACGGGCGGAAGCTGGATCGTCGAACTCGACGTTGAAGGCAGCCGCGTCTTCGCCATCGCAACCGAGAACCCGCGCATGGCCGCGGGCAACCGCATCCATTTCTGGGTCGAAAGGCAGCACCTTCATCTTTTCGACCGGGAGAAGAAACGCATTCCCCCCGACGGGGATGCGCAATCAGAAGCAACGGAGGAATACCATGCTTAAGACATCGATCCATATCGCCGCGGGCGTCAGCGTCCTGGCAATCGGCCTTGCCGGCGCCGCAGCGCAGGAGGCAAGCGAGATCGGCATCCCGGACAGCACCTACTCGCTGGAGGCACTGATCGAGGCAGCCAGGAAGGAAGAGCCGATCACCGTCATCGACGCGACCGGCAAGATCGTCTCGATGGCCGAGAACTTCTCGAAGAAATACGGCCTGCAGGCGACGGGCGTGAAGATGAGCGGCCAGGACCAGGAACAGGTCATCGCCCGCGAAGCGGCCGCCGGCAACGTGCGCACCGACGTCTTCAACATGAGCAACCTGCCGTCCGTGACGTCGCAGATCCTGCCGCAGGGCTTCGGCGTCTCCTGGCTCGCGCCGGACCTCAAGGACAAGATCCCGGCGCAATACCAGAGCCCGGCGATCACCAGCAACAACCCCTGGGTCTTCGCCTATAACACCGACGTTCATGGCGATACCTGCCCCGTCGACAATCTCTGGGCGCTGACGACCGAGGAATGGAAGGGTCGCGTCGCCATTCCCGATCCCCTGCTGCGCAACGAAACCATGTTCTGGTTCAACCAGCTCGCGACCCACGAGGACGCCGCGATGCGCGAGGCCTACAAGGCGCAGTTCGGCGAGGAGCTGAAGACCGACGAAGCGAGCGCGACGGCCGAATGGGTCAAGCGCCTGGCCCAGAACAAGCCGAAGGTCACCAAGAGCGACACGGATGTCGGGCCGATCGTCGGCGCCAAGGAGGAAAAGCCGCCGATCGGCTTCCTCAGCGCGGCCATCTTCCGCGACGCGAAGAAGGACGGCTACGGCATGGGCATCTGCAAGGAGATGAAGCCCTGGATCGGCCAGCTCACCCCGCGCGTGGCGGTCATCGCCAGCGGCACTAAAAGCCCGAACACCGCCAAGCTCTTCGTCCGCTTCATGATGACGGAGGAAGGCATGGCGCCGCAGCTCGGCGACGGAAAGATCTCCACCAACACCGACGCCAAGATGCCCGAAAGCGAAGCATCGGGCGTGGCGAAGGTCATCGACCGGCTCTACGTCAACCACTCGGAAACGACGCAGGACGATTTTGCCAAGTTGCAGGACTGGCAGGACTTCTGGCTGGTGAACTCGCGCTGAAGCATTCCGGCAAGGCTGTGCAGCGGCCTTGCATCCGCAAGCGTGTGAAAAAATGGAACGTTTTCGCGATTCGAAGAAGCGCGAAAACGCTCCGGATATCGTGCCCCGCGCCAAGTCGCGCGGGGCATTGTGTCAGTACCGTTGCGGGCGATGCCTCCAGCACCCGGCCGA
The DNA here is from genome assembly GCA_946481465.1 of uncultured Shinella sp. The sequence goes on from CAMLOC010000023.1 coordinate 12,490, forward strand.
TCGCCCGAATATCCATGGCTGTCAGCGCAGTCGTTCGCCGATCCCCGGTATCGACCTCCGGCACCGCCGCGTCAGACGGACAGATAGCCAGGTTACGCCTTTTGTATAGGCCGGAGATACGACGGTGCGATGGATTTCGGAGGGTGCTCGCCGCCTGCTGGGTCGCTGGAGCCATTCTTCAGGCAGAGCAACCTGAACCTTCGCATAGGATGCCTCCGCCCGGCTTTCATTATAGATAAAGCGTCAAGAGACGCTGCCGATCGGTTGGGGAAAGAGAGGGCCGGGACAAGGACGCCATCCCCCCTCGGCAACCCGATCCGATGCGTGCCTGGACGATCGACAGGCAACACCCGGCAACGCAGATCGCTACCGTTTTCCCGTCGCCCCGCGGTGCACCGCGCGAGCATGCTTGCGCGCGCGAAGGCCCGTGCCGACGGAAATCGCCACTTCGCTTCGCGGCTGTCTTCAACAAGGACTTAGGAGAAATGTCATGTCCAGGAATATCGTGATCATCGGTTCCGGCTTTGCGGGAACGATGGCGGCGCTGGGCGCCTCCCGGCTACGCCATGAAAAGGGTATCTCGCCGGACGAACTTGCGATCACCGTGGTGTCTCCCAGGCCGGAAATGGTCATTCGCCCGCGGCTTTATGAACGCAAGCCCGAACAGATGGTCGCGCCGTTGACCGAACTGTTCGCCGCCACCGACATCCGCTATCATCAGGGCAGTGTCGAGACGATCGACACTGCCGCATCGACGGTCACGATTGCCGGGGGAAATGGCACGACGGTCGCCCTGCCCTATGATCGGCTGGTTCTCGCGGCAGGCAGCGATGGCTTTGCTCCGCCGATCCAGGGTCTTGCCGAATTCGGCTTCGCCGCCACGCAGCTCCACGAGGCGGTGGCACTGGATCGTCACCTCCATGCCCTTGCGGACAAACCGGAATCGGCGGCACGCAACACGGTGGTCGTCGGCGGCGCCGGGTTCACCGGACTGGAGGTCGCCACCGAGCTGCCGGGGCGCCTGCGCGAGATATTGGGCGAGGATGCGGATATCCGCGTCATCATCGTCGATCGGTCTGAACATGTCGCGCCGGCGATGGGCACCGGTCCCCGCCCCTTCATCGAGGAGCGGCTGCGCGCGCTGGGCGTGGAAACCCGGTTGAATGTCGGCATCGCGGCACTCGACGAAAGCGGCGTGACGCTGAGCGACGGCGAACGGATCGAAACCCTGACGGTGATCTGGTCCGCCGGCATGCGCGCCTCGCCGCTGACCGCGCAACTGCCCGCCGAGCGCGACAAACTGGGCAGGGTCATCGTGGAACCCGATCTGCGCGTGCCCGGCGCAGGCCGTATCTTCGCGACCGGCGACACCGCCAAGGCGCAGAGCGACACGATGGGGAACTATGCGGCCATGTCCTGTCAGCATGCCCGCCGCCTGGGTGCCTTTGCCGGACACAACGCCGCGGCGGACCTGCTTGGCGAGCCGACGCTTCCCTACGATCAGCCCGTCTATGTGACCTGCCTCGACCTCGGCCCCGACAACGCGATTTTCACGCGCGGCTGGGACTCGAACGTGGAGATCACGGGTGCCGATGCCAAGGCGGTCAAGAAGGAGATCAACGAGGTCTGGATCTATCCCCCGACGGCCGAGCGCACGGCCGCCTACGAGAATGTGCTCTACGCACGCACCGTCGATTTCTAGAGCATTTCCAGCCGAAGCGAAGTCGCTTCGGCGTCGGATAATGCGGTAAAA
>CAMLOC010000024.1 GCA_946481465.1 uncultured Shinella sp.
GATGCACCGCTCGGCCGAGGGCAGCGCGGCCTTACGGGCCGGGCTGATCGGGTCGTCGCAGTCGATGCAGAAATCTTCGCCTTCCTCGGCCAGCTCGGCGCGAATGCGGGCAACTTCATCGTCCCGCTCGCGGTCGACCATCGCGCAGGCCGCCTCGATCATGCGTTCGCTGGTTTTCATGCGCTGGCCACCTGCGCGATCAGCGCGACTTGCTCGGTGGTAAGTTCGATCTCGGCCCGGCCGATACCGATCCGCAGAAGACTCCAGCGCTCTTTGTCGACGCGCCTCAGAAAGACAGGACGCCCCGAGTTGTCGTTGCCCAGATTGAACGTCTGCGGGCTTGCCCCCTGCACGCTCATGGCCTGGGCTCCAGCGCCCAGGCATGGGCATTATCGAGCCTCACTTTCAGCGTGGTGCAGGTGTCGAAGGCAGCGCGGTGGATTGATACCAGGGCAGGTCCGGCACCGGATCGGTCAGCGAGGCCGGCGGCGTTGGCGCCGCCGGGCAGATCCGCTCGGCCGTCGTTACCGTGATCGGCTCCGGCCGGGCTTCCGGTATCGCCCCACACGCCGTGAGCGCGAGCGTAAGAATCACTATCCCGCAGAGCAGCAGAAAGGGCGGTGCCCAGCGCATGGTCAAATTCCTTTCGGTTGGTTTCGTCGGCCGCTTCCTTGGCGATCTTGGCGGCGAGGGCATCCGCGCGCGCTTGCGCCATGCCCAGGCGCATCTTGTCGACGCCTTGGCCGAGGTAGCGGACCTGTTGCGCAACCCATTTCTCGGCCAGCTTCGGCCGGCCGGCGGCATCGCGGGTCGCCTTGGTCACGTCCGTTTGCCAGGCGCGCAGCACGTCCCGATCGGCGGTGCGGAAATGGAGGGTCACGGCCTGCAGGGCGATCACGGCTAGCAGCGCGATCCATGGCCGCGCGCGAAGGAGGTCCCAAGCTGCCTTCAGGAGGGCAAGCACCTCGGTCATGCCAGCCTCCGAAGGCAGCGAACGATCGCAACGATAGCTTCCCAGGCGACGATCAGCACAACCCATGCGAGCACGACCGGCCACAGCGCGGCGATTACGAGCATGAACAGAAAGCCGACAATCTCGTTCGCCGGGTCTTCACGAAGGACGGCGAATGCAAGGCCAACGATCCACGCCGCCACGCCGGCCCAGCCGAGCACTAGAAGGAACCCGGCCATCATGCCTGACCTCCTTCAGCCTCGTACTTCTGCCGCGCGTAAATCCAGCCGCCGCATCCGGCGCAGAGCGCTGTCCAGCCGCCACCGAAGGCGACCGGATCGAAGGTACGGTTGGCAACGACGTGCCAGATGGATGCAATCAGGAAGGTGAGGACACCGAGCAGCGAGCACAGCCGCGAAATGTCGAGCGAAACGTTGTTCCGGGTGTAAAGGAGGTCCTTCAGGAGCTTCACAGCGTGCCCCCCAGACCATCCGCGATGCGGTTGGCGAGCCAACCAAAGACAAAGGCTTCCTGCGACTGCCTTCCCTCGGCGATCCCGATGTAGCGGGCGCACTGGAGGCCTTCGCAGGCTTTGATGAGAACCTTCTCACCGGCGCTTCCGCGCACCTTGAGAAAGGCCTTAAGCGAGGCGACGGTCATGGGGCCGATCCGTCCGTCCGTGACGATGTCCGGATAGTCGCGCTGCTCCCGATTGAGCACGTTGAGCGCGCGCTGCAGAAACTGCCCCGGCACGGACGTGCCCATGTTGACGCCGGTGTCGAACATTTCCGCTGCCAGCGCGGGCGTCAGATCGGAGATCAAGGCGAGGCCGGGTTCTTCCCAGAAGCGCTTGCGGTAGATTTCGACGGCGATCGGGCGCGGCAGCTCGCGCATCGCGCCCTTGTAGACATAGGCGCGGGCCACCTGTTCGGAGATACCCCAGCGGGTCGGACCGCCGCGATCGGCGGGATGATCGGCATAACCGCCTTCCACGCCGATCACGCGATCAATGAGTTGCTGGACATTCGCCGTCATGGCCTGGACCCCCGCTCGATCTGAACCGGGGCCGGCGATGCCTGTCAGCCGCCAGCCCCTTTCGCTGCGGCGACAATCGCGTTGGTCGGGGGCAAAAAATATGCCCGCCGAAGCGGGCAAGAAATCAAAACAGGTCGAGCTGCGATGGTGATTTGGCCGATCGGGGCCGAGGTGGCAAGTCCTGTTCCCTGCGGAACAGCTTGCCGACCCCGTTTTCCGTGATGCCGAGCTTGCGGGCTATCGCGGCATCGGAAAGGCCTTGCCGGCGGTAATAGAGCGCACGCTCGCGGCGGGCAAGCGGCACGCGAATGGTGGCGGGAGCCAGTTGGCGGCTCAGCTTGTCAGCGGCCTCGCGCCCGACCGCCTGGACAACGTCGTGATCGTCGCTGAGCTTCCACGACACATAGACGCGCGTGCCGCCGAGCGCCTGACAGAAGCGGACGAAGCCGTCTTCGCCCAGGATCGAGTGAAGGTGCAACGTGAGCCGGCCGTCGCGGGTGAGCCCGTGCATCAGTCGCCCGCCACCTGATGCTTGAGGGCGCGCACCCGCGCGTTGCGGCCGTCGTCCTCGATCACGGTCGTCAGCACGCCATCGCGCACGACATAGACCAGCCCGTCCGCGAGAATGACGTAGTGCGCCGCGCTCACCCGATCCGCCGCTTCCGATGCGCGCAGCAGCGACTCCGCGAGAATGCGCTTTAACTGGCGGACGTTCGCGGCGCCGGTGCGCTCAAGCCAGCGGACGAGCGCGTGGTCGCTGATCGCGAGCGGCTCAGACATAGAGCACCAACACGGCGGCGATCACGCCGACCAGGGACATGCCAAGCCCTGCGATCATGAGACGACGCGCAGCAGGACCGCCCGCGCCGTACCGATCGGCGCCGACCTCGGGAAGCCGCTGCCATTCCAGCGACGGCCCGAAATCGGCGTGGTTGCTCCGGTTACTGTAGGGATAATTGCCCATCATGCCTTCCCCCCATTGCGCGCCAGCGCCTGACGCAGATGCACGCTCAAGCCGCCGGCGAGATTGTCGTACTGTTCGGCGGAGAACGGCTTGTCGCAGGCGGTGACGATGCCGCAGAGCTTCCAGGCTGCGATGTCGAGCGACCAATCGCCCGGGATCGCCTCCATCGTCTTGAGCCGGTTCAGGATCGCCATGCACAGGCTCTCGCGCAGGCCGAGCACGCCGAGCGACCGGCCGGTGTGGTCGGTCTGCGCCCAGCCATTGCGGATCGCCATGTCCTTCAGCGCTTCGATCAGCTTGTAGGCGTCGGACTGCTTGGCCCAGACCAGCCGCTCGCAACCGAGCTGGCGCTTGGCGAAGGCCTCCAGCGCCGGTTCGCCCGGATTGTGGACTACGCCGAGCTGATGGAGCGAGATCCACAGCGCGCGGGCTTTGCGCGCCATGGGATGCTGGGCGGTCGGTTTTCCGCCGGCCTTCGGGATCGGGCGAAAGCCCTTGCTCTTGAGCGCGTCCACCATCTGGGCGAGCTGGCCCTCGCCGCAGTCCTTCAGGCTGAGCTTTCCGGTCGTATCGAACAGGAGCTGGCGGTAGTCGTCCTCGACCATGCCAAGCTGCTGGCGGGCGACGTTGATCTTGGCGATCATCGCGCGCCGGTTCTGCGCGGATCGGTCGAACTGCGCCGGCCGGGCGAGTTGTGCGTTAGCCATTTGAACCTCCGAACAGGGCGGCGACGCCGATTCCGAAGGACAGCGCGCCGAGGGTGAAGAGAAGGGCCGAAACGATGTCGAGGTAGTCCCGGCCGAGCGAAACCTCGGCGCGGTACTGCACGATCAGCTCTCGCCAGCGGGAAATGAGGCCGCTCATGCGTCATCTCCCCGATATCCGATCATCAGTGGAGGCGCCGGCAGTTCGGCCTGTTCGCCACGCCTCTGCTTCCGAGCAGGCGACCGTGCGGGCTGAGCCACCGCCTGCTGCTTGGCCTCGATCTCCACGAGTTGATTGAGGATGGAGCCCAGCTCGTAGCCGTCGATGATCTCGATCTCGCAGCGGATCACGCTTTTGCCGGTTTTGCCGCTCGTAGTGCTGGCGCTGTATTTGCGCAGCTTTGCGTGGCCGTCCGACCAGTAGATGCCACTCATGCTGCAATCGCCCTGGTCGAGAGCTGCTGCCACGCGTCCTGCATGTGCCCGACGTTGATCGGCTGTCCTTCGCTGGCCGACAGCATCCACGCCAGCTCCAGCATCATGGTCGCACCGCGCAGACCGCCCGGCATGGTGCCCACCTTGCGGATGAAGGCCATTTCCTTGTCGCTGGTGACTTCCCAGGCAACGGCAAGCGCATCGCAGTCCGCCTGCAGCGGCACGGGGCGCAGCATGCGCAGGCCGATCCGGCTGTAGAGCTGCGCGAACGCGGCCTTGCGGCTTCCGCCCTCGATCCGCTGCATCACGCCGATGTTGCCGAACAGAGCGATGCCCACGCCCGTCGCGTCGTGCCAGCTCCGGATTTCTTCGATCGCCTTTTCGGACAGGTGCTGGGCTTCGTCGATGATGAGCAGCGGGTTGGTGAGGTCTTTGACCCTCTCGCGGATACGGCGCGACAGCTTCTGCGGCGTGCCGACCGCGTCGGGATCGCCGAGCGAGGCCAGCACTTCCTGCTGCATGTTGTTCACGCCAGCGGTCGAGGGCGTCATCGTCGACATGAAGACGTTGTTGAAGCACGCGGTGAACTGCTTGGCCGTCTTCGTCTTTCCAGTGCCGGGCCCCATCGCTGCCACGACGAGGCGACCGCGCTGGCCCCAGCCGAGCAGGCGCGTCAGCTCGTTGCTGGTCTCGGTATCGAAGAAGTCCGGGACATCGGGCGCCTCGATCGCAATCGACGCCTGATGCACGAGCGTCTGGCGATAGCGATAGACCTGCTCAGCAAGTCGCTGTTCGTCGCCGCTGTAACCGCTGCCGCCGAACTGGCTGAGAGTGCCGGCCGGAATACCCATCCGCTTGCTCAGCGTCGACCAGCTCGAACCATTCGAGGTGCGATGATCCTTAAGCCAGGCGCGCTGCTCTTCGATGTCGATGGGCTGTTTGGTGGGGTCATTCATGCTAGTTCACTCCAGTCCGTTTGTTGTGGACCGGTGCGCGGGGGCAGTTTTCCAGGCCGTCCCCCGCGCACCGTTATTCGACCACCCTCAGAGGAAGGGCGGCCAGAATTCTCGATTGACGTTGTTGCTGATGCTCGGCCGGCTGCGGCTCCGCCTTGAGCGCTGCGGCGGTCTGCCCGCGATGGCGCACCGGACGGATTACGGTGGGCTCGGGCACGACTTCCACCGGCTTGCCGGTCTGCATCGCGGCGACCTGAGCCGCCGTAAGCAGGTCCTCGGCCTCGATACCCTCGCGGACCTTGCGCCGCTGCTCTGCGGTGAATTTCGCGGTCTTCTTCGCGCTCTCGGCGTCGAGGAAACCGGCATCCTCCCAGAGCTGCGCGCTGGCGAGGTATCGGCCCTCCATGTCGTAGAGGTGAATGTCCTTCGTCAGATCGTCCGGATCGAAGCGTACGGTGATGCGCTGCCCATGCAGGCGGGTGCAGGCTTCCGAGTAGTAGCGGTTGCCGAAGAGCTGGATTTCGCCGGTCTGCTTGTTGACCATCTTCTGTTCGGCCGCGAGCAGCGCCATGCGGAGCTGCTCAGGCGTCGCCTTGCCGATCGGCGCGGTGGCGTAAGTCTCGTTGAAGACCTGGTCGAAGCTGCGCCCCTTGTAGTCGCGTCCTCTCCGGCCCAGCTTCGCGTTGTGCTTGGCGATCTGCTGCTCGACATGGGCAACGAAATCATCCCAGGGAATCTCGCGCTTGCCGTAGTTCTCCGGCTTCTTCGTCGGGTTGGGGCCGGTATAGGCGCCTGAGACAAAGGCGTGGCGCGCGATCCGGTTGGTAAGGTCCTTCCACGCCCGTTCGATCGGCTTCGACTGTCCATGATAGGGCAGCGCCCAGTGGTGCTGGATGCCGAGGCCGGTAATCAGGCCGACCGGGTCTTCGTCTTTCACCTTGAAACGGAAGCGGTTCTTGACGCCGCCGGTGATCCACTTCGAGGCGAAGCCACGGCCATTGTCGAGCACGCAATGCACGGGAATTCCGAACTTCTCGAACAGGTCGCCGAAGACCAGGCGGACATGGTGTGCGCTCTCGGTCTCGCAAACGCGCCACGCGACCAGCTTGGAACTGCGCACGTCCTGAAGGCCGAGCAGAATCGGGCGGATCACCTTGCCGTCGCGCGAGATCACGCGAACGTCGAACTTGTGGCCGTCGATATTGACGCATTCCAGGGCGTGGAGGTGCTCGACGGTGCGGCGCTGGGCCGGATACGAGCGCCGCAGCGCCTCCGCTCCCTTGCGCAGCCGCGTGATGATGCGCGGGTCAACTTCCTTTTCGAGCCGGCGCCGAAAGGTCCGCTCCGAAGGAATCGGGATGCACCGTTCCTTGGCGATGTCGGCCACGGATTCGTAGCACAGGGCCATCGGCGGTTCCTCGGGCCGCAGCCAGTCGCTGATAAACACGCGCCACAGATCGGGATGAATCTCGGCTTCCACGCCGCCGCCCTTCCGGCGCGGCGCCAGCGCCGGCAGACGGTGCTGCGGAGCCACGCCCCGGATCAGCTTGAGCCAGTTCCACAAGGTGCCTGCGCTCAGGCTTCGCCGAGCGGCGATCTCCGCAACGGCCGACCCGCGATTCTCTCCCGATTGCTCGAGCATTTCGACTTCGCGAACGACGCCGAGACGCTTCTCGGCCTCAGCCTTCACCTTCGCGCTTTGATTTTCGTACCAGCGCCACGCATCCGCCTGCGGGTCAAAGGCTTCGGGCTTCGGCCGGTCGGCAGTGATGCCGCGTTCGGCCAGCGCGAGCCGTGCGGTGCCGGGCAGCAGCGAAACATGGTATTCGTTTCCGCCGCCGCGCTTCTTCGCGGGGCGCACGAGCAGCTCACCCGTCTTCCGATCGACGCGCAGGTCCCAGCGTTCCTCCCGCGCCCGTCGGTTGATCGAGCGCTTGTCACCGGGCAGGCCCGGAAGCGCCATTTCCGCCAGCTCTGCAGTAGTGAACCATTCGCGCGACTGCTCAGCGTGAGCCTGCCCGTCGAAGAAGGCATCATCTATCGCGCGCGTTGCCATCCATTCCCCCCGTTCGAATTAGTGGTGCGGACCCCGCAATCCGCTTGCGCTCCTGCCTGAGCGCTTCGATCTGCCGATCGATGTGCCCGAGCCGGGCAGTGTGAACTTCCTCGCCGACCAGCAGCGCTGCCCCGATTTCCCGCATGAGCGGATCGAGCAGGTCGTGACGGCCGGATACCGCGACGAGCGCCATAAGCCGCGAAAACGGCACCTTGTGGCCCTCTCGCGCCGGGCTCGAATAGGCGTCGAGCATGGCCCGGCTCACGTCCTCGCCCAGCAGCACGCTCATTTCCGCCGCGATGACTTCGCGCGGGCGACCGGCGGCATGCTCGCTGTTCAGGATCGCCCCGACCGTGCGGCAGACCCGCTGCTCGATTCCGGCAAGCGCCGCTTCGCCCAGCGAGAGCTTGGGCGTCTCGAAATCAAAGCCGAGCTGGGCGGGGTGGACCTTGGCCTTAACCATTGCCCCTCGCCGCATGATAGTGCGTCGGCTCCAGCACCGAACGCAGGCCGCTCGACCACCACCAGTGCCCGTCCGCCCAGCGCACCAGAGCGAACACTCCGCCTTGGAACACGAGCTGGAAACGCCCGTCCCGCGCGTCGTCGTCGATCGGCTGCAGGTAGATGTTGGCCGGGATGGTCGATGCCTTAGCCACGACCTGCTCCATTCTTCCGGTCGCGCGCATCGCGAACGACATCGTTCATCGCTCGGTCCCAGGCCGGCTTGACCTGGGCGTGGTAAAGCGCGCCGCGATCGCGGCAGGGCCGACAGGTCGAATAAGCCTCGGGGAACTGCTCGATCCGCTTGCTGATGAGCGCGGGCGTGCAGCCGGGGCACGGCGGTCCGAATTCCGGCTCAGCCATGACGCGCGATCTCCTGATCGTAAATCAGGACACTGCGGAGCCAGCGCCACACCATGCGCTCGTGCCGCCGGCTGTAGAGGCGGCGCGGCAGCCAAAGAAATACCCTGCGGCTCATGCCGGCACCTCGGTATCGTCGTTCGCCCTGGCAAGGCGCGGGTTCTCTGAACGGCGCGGCAGGTCGACCAGCCTGATCGGCAGGACCGGCAGATGAACCACGCGGGTCGAGAGGGGCGGCTTATCGCCAAGCGCGATGGCAACCAGGCTGTCGGTCAGCTCGAAGGGGGCGGGCTTAAGATTGCCCCGGCAGCGCTTGCCCTCGTACTGGCGGCCGTTGTCGGACACGAGGCTCACTGCATCGCCTCCCGCGCTGCATCCGCCTTGGCGCGCGCTGCGCGCAGCCAGTTGCGGAGCGCTCCCGCAAATCCTGTCGTGCTACTTGAGGCAATGCCGGCGATCCTTACTTTTGCCCCATCCCAGCGGTCGTTGATCCGCGATCCCACCTCCGCCTGCAGCATGGCGGCGAGCTTGGTCATCTCGGCCCGGTGGCGCGCGTGGAAGCCCGTCGGATCGTCCTGGTACGTGCCTGCAGCCTGCTCGGCCTGGGCGAGCATCGCCTCGATCCGGGCGATAAGAGCGGGAAGATCATCGACCTTGTAGCGGAAACGCGTCGGCGCGCCGCCAGTGATCTTTTTGCCGGCAAGATTGGTCATCGGGTTCAGTCCCTCATCATCCAGCGCGCGTCCCATTCGCGGAAATCCTCGGGTGCGCCGTCCATCGGTTCGAAATCGGAATCGGATTGCTGTTCGGGCGCCCGCGTGCCGCAGGCCCGACGCCGGGCACGAGCACGATCGCGCAGCAGCTGCTCCGCCTCCCTCGGCGTGCAGCCCAGCTCCTGCGCGAGGAGGAATGCCTCGCGGTGCGCACGGTACTGTTCGGCGAGAGAGGCGTACTTGGCCATCACGCGTGCCCCACGCCCTCGGAAACCGCGTCGGTGCTGTTGCTACTCCAGTCGGTTACGAAGGACTCGCAGGCGCCGATCAGCTCGTTGAGGAGCCAGATTTCGCCTTGCCAGGCGTCACCGTCCTTCGCCGCCAGCCCGTCGCGTTCGATCCGGGCCGTGGCGATGAGCGCCTGCACCAGCTGGACGGTCGGGTCCTGGGTGCCGAACGGATGCCCAGGCAGTCCGTCGCCCTCGCGGGCGTAGCGCAGCAGCTCGGCCACCGCGTCGCTGGCGCAGCTGGCGGCAGTCACCACCGTTTTGGAATCGTGAGGCATCAGATCAGTCCTCCCTTTCGATCGAAACCGGCCCGCCGCAGCGCCTCGCGCTGGCGAATGCGCTGGATGGCCTGCATCCGCTGCAGTCCGCTCGCCGCCATCTCGGCCGCGATCGCGTGCTCGGCGGGCACGTTGAAGCTCATGTGGATGGCTGCGAGCGACATCAGCGCCTCCACTTCCGCCGTCGCACGCCCGCGCCGCCACGGCGCGGGCACAGCGCCACGAGCTGGGCGAGCCGGTCGTTGTTGACCACACCGTCCGTAAGCCGCAGCCAGTTCCATATCGAACTGACGCTGACCCCGAACATTCCCGACGCGCTGAAGACCGCCGCATGCACGGTCCAACCGCACCCCCACTGCGCGCGGACAAATTCCAAAACAGCATGGCGGCGCGCTGCCTCGTCCTGTGCGTGCAGCGGTTGGCGGCAGAACCATGCCCATCCGGCCGGAACCTCACGCATCACCGTCCTCCAGCGCGTCAGCGCCGCCAAGGCTGGCGATCTGGGCGTCGATTGCGTCGCGCACCGCCAGCAACGCCGAGGGCTTGATCGTCTGGGCGAGCGACGGCGCCCAGCTCCGCCACACCGAAGGTGTCAGCCTGTTGAGGTTGCTCGCCGCACGGGTCAGGTACTTGGTCTGCCCCTCTTGCTGATCGGCGGACCGGCCGCCCCTGCTGGGCATCGCTCCGAGCGCTACCAGCGCCTGATCCAGCGTCGTCGCCTCCGGATTGGTGGCGAACCATTCCAGCGCTGCCGCCCGAAGCTCGGTCGTTTCCCCGGCGAGCTTGGCCAGCGCGTCTTGATTGTCGGCGATCGGGTGATTCTTGATCGCATCGACCAATGCGCGATGCGGCACCACGAGATTGCGCTGAATGCGCATAGCGCGCTGCACCTTCTTCTCGCTGAGCCCGCAGGCGTCGGCGACTTCAGCCTTCCAGCCGTAAGCGATGGACAAGTTGTCCATCGCTGCCTGCGCCTCTGCGTCAGCCTGTGCGATCTGATCCTGGGCTCGCTCCGGCGCAGCAAAGTCGACCTCGCCACCAGCGCGGTGCGACTTGCCCCGCGCTGCCCGCGCCTTCCCGGCGATCTGCTGCTGGCTAAGTCCCCCGTGTTGCTCCGCCACTCGCGCCTGCGCCGCCTCAGCTATCGCCGCCACGAACATAGCGTTCTCCAGCGCCGTCATCTCACGACGGTCGGCATTCTCCGAAGCCTGCGCCCGACGCAGTTGCTCCTTCGTCCCGGTTAAAACGCGCGCCTCGACCGGCCGCCCGAGCAGTCGGCACGCTTCCAGCCGATGAAGGCCAGCGACCAGCCGCCAGGGCTGCTTGGCCTTGTTGCCTGCCCGCGTGATCCGGATCGGCTCGCCCTGACCGTCCTTCTCGATCAGGCGAGCCAGACCTTCGGCCTTCAACGGGAAGAACTGCCCAATTCGGCCCGGCATGTCCGGATCGATCAGCGCTACATCAATTGAGAGAATTTCGCCCACGACTTGGGGGGAACCGGAAACGCTCATGTCTGAATGGAGCCCTTCACTTAGACTTGGACGCCCCCGGCTCGGCCGGGTTAGCGTTGGGGTTGTTGAAATTGTTGGAGAATCGCCCGTGCCCAAGCCCGTCGAGCAGCGCCTCCAGGAACTGGAGGACAAGGTCCATGCCCTGCAGCAGCTCCTGCTCTCCCATGTCCTGGCCTTCGATGCTGTCGACCGGCTCGCTACCGATGCGGCATTCGACATCGCGGGGAAGCAGATCGATGCTGCGGTCGCTAATGGTCGAGGCGGGGCGGCGGTTCGGCTCAAACTGCTGATCGAGTCGATCGAGGGATGCCGCGATTGACGCGTGAGCGTCGCACAGCGCCCGGCGCAGCTTCATTCTCCGCACAACAGCTCTCGCCGCCTCGGCGCTCATAAAGCCCGCATCGTCGATGCTCATTTGCCTGCTCCAGTTATTCGGTGCGAGCGCCCGCGTTTTCGGTTACAGTCCGAAAGTTCGGATTGCCTGTGTAAGGACCTCGACTTGTTCAGAACGTCACTGATCGCAGCTTTGACACGAGCGTTGGGGCGCCCCCGTAGCACGTCATTCACCGACTTTCTGGGGAGGCCATACGCGCGCTCGAACGCCGCCACGCTGCCGAAGGCTATCCTTATCTGTGCTGCCACCAGTTCCCGGTGCGTGGTGTCGATATCCATATGAACAATCCGAAAATTCAGCCCGATATTTCGGATATAACTCGGAAGAGGCGCCGTCAACCCGTTGCATCCGAAAATCCGGTAGGAAAGCGGTTGCTGGAGGCTTTAGGCGGCCGAGAATACGGGTGGCTGAGCAGCAAAACCGGAATTCCGGGCAGTACGCTCGGCGATTACGTTCAGAAGGGGATTTCTCGGGCCGACAACGCGTTGAAGATCGCAGACGCACTTGAAGTGTCGTTGGATTGGCTTCTCCGCGGGCACACCGTTCAATGCCCTGAGCGCCTGCCGGTGGACGCCTCACAGGCAGACTGGGTCGAAGTCCCCGAGATCGATCTTCGGACCATCACGGACACGAACAAGGGCGATGTGATCGCAAGAACGGTGTTTCGTCGCGATTGGCTAAATCGCTCCTTTGGTAGGGATCGCGGACTTTGGACGGCGAGGCTGCCTGGGGACTATCCGCCGTTGAGCCTTTTGGAAGGTGATGACGTGATCTGCTGCGACACGTCACGCGAGGAGTTGCTTGAGCGGCAACTGTGCATTTGGAGATCGCCGATCCTAGGCAAGCTCTTGATCGCGCGCTTCTCTTTCGTCCATCGCGGAAACCATGCCGTCGTCATCGAGGGCGGTGAGTACTGGGCGAACCCATACCTGGTCGAAGGAGACATTCGCGACGGACTGGGAGCCGATCTGCTTCCAGTGGGGCGCATTCTAGGACGGCCGCTGGCCCCCATACGCTGAAATTGGAAGGAGCTTTATGATTGGACACAAGGCCAAGCTTGGGTTGATTTTGACTGTAGCACTGAGTGCGCCATCGTCGCTGGCAGCTCAGGAAGGTGCTCAGTCAAACTGGGCCTATCGAGAGCAAGTCGATCCAGTGTCGGACGCCGCAACCGCCTCGGCCTTCATCGTGTCAGAAGACGGCCGGGGCAGGTTGAATATTAGCTGCAATGGCATTTACGGACCAACCCTGTCGCTTCAGTACATCACTTCATCCTATTTGGGTGTCGTCCCTCACATGGTGGCGGTACGCATAGGCGAAGGTGCGCCAGCTGAGTCTTATTCTTGGGAGTACACGTCGAAGGGCGCCTATATCACGAAGCCGGAATTCCTGGCCCTTTTCGCATCCCTGATCAGCACCGGGAAAGACAGAATATTCGTCCGCGCTCTGAATTACGAACTCCAGCCCGTCGACGCAGTTTTTCAGTCGATCGATGCGAAGAGCGCCATGGATCGCGTTCAGGCCGTTTGCGATAGGGCTGCGAAGTAGTGCTGCGCTATCAGGAGGACTTACGGATGGACGAATGGCCGCCAGCTCTCGACATTGCGAAAGCCATGTCAGACCTCCTCGCGTCCAAGCTCGAAGAGCCCGAAGCTAGACAGATAACGATCTCTCGCGACGAAGCTGTCATATGCTTTGGGCTGATCAATGCCCTGGTCGAAGGCTTGGAGAATCAGGTTCCCCCAGGCGGATGAAACGGCCGAAAATTTGTCCCACTTCCGATAGGCACCGGTCGGCCGAACTGCGCGCTACGCCGTCTTCAGCCCCCGGAATTCTGCGGTTTCGCGATGTGGCGCGCGCAAAACGCGAAGCGGGGCACCGATCGCCCCACTTTCGTCCCAGTTAGAAGAACCCCCACGACTTCTGAGAGGCACCTCAGAGGGCAGAAATCCGTCTCTGAGAGGCCCTTTAGGCGAAGCCACTGGACTCCAGCCGCTCTTGTCAGCCATCGTCTAAATCCGCCCGCACTTTAGACACAGCGCCAACCGCACGAGCGACTCGGAAATGAGCCCAAAACCCACGGATTTCAGCCATTCGGACCGGACCTCCCCGGATAATCCCGGATGTCCCCGGCACTACAGGAACTCCTGTCACCTAACACCCGGTGCGCGCCGCCGATCTCGCCCTTCCCCCGCCCGAGGAGGGCTCCGAGCACGTCGCCGCCCGCGTCCGCACCGCCCGCACGATCCAGACCGCCCGCCTCGAAGGCACGGGCCTTCGCACCAATGCCGAACTCGACGGCGACCTGCTTGATCGCCACGCGATGCCGGACGAGGCCGGCCGCAAGCTGCTGATGCAGGCTGCGGAAGCGATGCACCTCTCGGCGCGAGGCTATACGAGAATCCTCAGAGTGGCGCGCACCATAGCGGACCTTGCGTGCGCCGAAACGGTGGGGCGCATCCATGTGGCCGAGGCTCTGAGCTATCGGCGGCAGGCGCCGCGGGCCTAGCTGGTCTTCCCCGGCATCGGGAGGAACTCAATCGAAGATCAATCTTCCCAATCGAGCTGGCGCAGCACTTCGGCGATGACTCGCGGATCGTTGGCAAAGCCGAGGTGCGAGCAGCGCATGGACACTGCCCGGTCGCGCTGGCCGGCCCAGCCGCAGGCGGAGCGCGGGTGGATCACGCCGTCGCGCGGGCTCCACAAGGCTATCGTCGGCACTGGCGGCTTGACCGAGAAGTCGCACTCGACAGGCGGTTCGTCGACCG
>CAMLOC010000025.1 GCA_946481465.1 uncultured Shinella sp.
GTGTCGACCTCGCATTTCCACCTCCTGGTCGGCATGAGCAAGGTGTGGAACATCGATCCGCGCGAGGTGGAGATCCTCAACCTGAAGCCGCCGCAGATCGTCGCGGCCTGGCAGCGCGGCGATATCGACGCCGCCTATGTCTGGCCGCCGGCGCTCTCGGAAATCCTGAAGACCGGCAAGGCGATCGCCGATTCCGAGGTCATCGGGGCGGCCAGCGTGCCGACCTTCGACGGGCTGGTGGTCGACAAGGCCTGGGCGGCGGAAAACCCCAAGCTGATGGAGGCCTTCACGAAGGTCCTTGCCGAATCCTACGCCGACTACAACGCCAACAAGGCTGCCTGGACGGTGGATTCGCCTCAGGTGCAGGGTATCGTGAAGCTCATCGGCGGCGACGGCCCGAGCACGGTGGAGGCGTTGGGGCTGCTTTCCTTCCCCAATGCGGACGAACAGGCGTCCGACACCTGGCTCGGCGGCGGAGCGACCCGCGCGCTCACCGAAAGCGCGAAATTCCTCGTCGAGCAGAAGCAGATCAGCAAGTCGCTCGACGATTATGCGCCCTTCGTGAATGCGGGCTTCGCCGAGGCGGCCGCGAAATAGCATAGTGTGCCGCTTGCACCGGCCGCTTTTGGCGGCCGGTGTATCCACCAGACCCGTGACCGAGGTGCAGGGAGGCATTTCTCATGGAAACACTCAGCGTCAGGAATATCAGTCTGACCTATCCGGGCTTGTACTCGGACCAGGCGGTGATCGCCCTGAAAGGCGTCAACCTCACCATCAGGAGCGGCGATTTCGTCGTCGCGCTCGGCGCCTCGGGCTGCGGGAAGACCACGCTGCTCAATCTGATGGCCGGCTTCATGGCTCCTTCGGAAGGCGATATCTCGCTCGGCAACCACCGGGTCAACGGGCCGGGCGCCGAGCGCGGCGTGGTGTTCCAGAAACACGCGCTGCTGCCCTGGCTCAACGTGATCGAGAACACCGAATTCGGCCTGAAGCTGCGCGGCGTCGACAAGGCGACGCGGCGGGAGATCGCCACCAAGAACCTCGCCCTCGTCGGCCTGCAGGATTTCCACCGCCACATGATCTATCACCTGTCCGGCGGCATGCAGCAGCGCGTCGGCATCGCGCGGGCGCTGACCTGCGACCCCGCCATGCTCCTGATGGACGAGCCGATGGCCGCGCTCGACGCGCTGACGCGCGAAACCATCCAGGAACTCCTGCTGGAGGTCTGGCAGCTCACCAACAAGATGTTCTTCTTCATCACGCACTCCGTCGAGGAAGCGCTGTTCCTCGGCTCGCGGCTGATCGTCATGTCGCCGCGCCCCGGCCGCATCACCCACACCTACGAACTCGATTTCAACCGCCGCTTCCTTGCGGAAGGCAACGCCCGGGCGATCAAGTCGAGCCCGGAATTCATCCGCATGCGCGAGGAAGTGCTCGGCATCATCTATGGCGACGAACGTGCGTCCGGAAACCCGGAGATGGCCCATGCTTGACAGAGTGACCCGCGCCAAACCCGCCAAGGCCGGCAGGATCTTCGGAGCGCCCGGCGAGGGCAGCAGCGGCCTGATCAGCTTCGTGACGGCGACGGTGCTCGTCGCCTTGTGGTTCCTCGTGACGGAATCCGGCTGGGTCAAGCCGCTCTTCCTGCCTTCGCCGCTCGCGGTCTGGGACAAGTTCTGGCTGGCGATGACGGAGGGCGTCTCGAACTCGACGCTGATGCAGCACACGGTGGCCAGTATCGGCCGCGTCTTCGGCGCCTTCCTGCTCGCGCTGGTGACGGCGGTGCCGATCGGCATCCTGATGGGCGTCAACCGCTTCGTGCGCGGCCTGTTCGACCCGATCATCGAATTCTACCGCCCTCTGCCGCCGCTCGCCTACCTGCCGCTCGTCATCATCTGGCTCGGCATCGGCGAGTTCCCCAAGGTGTTCCTGATCTATCTGGCGATCTTCGCGCCGATGGCGATCGCCGCGAGGGCAGGGGTGCGCTCGGTCTCCACGGAGCAGATCCACGCGGCCTATGCGATGGGCGCCACCCGCGGCCAGGTCATCGGCCAGGTGATCATGAAGGCGGCTCTGCCGGAAATCTTCACCGGCATGCGCATCGGCATCGGCGTCGGCTGGACGACGCTGGTGGCGGCCGAAATGGTCGCCGCGAACCGCGGTCTCGGCTTCATGGTGCTGAACGCCGCCGAAAACCTCGAAAGCGACACGGTGATCATGGGCATCTTCATCATCGGCCTCTTCGCCTTCGCCTTCGACCTACTGATCCGCTACCTCGAGAAGACGCTTATCCCCTGGAAGGGGCGCGTCTAACCGGCGGCGGATAGCCCGACACTCAAACAAACCGGCCCCGGCGGCCTTTGAAGACGGCCTTTCCCGTCTCCGGCGGAGCCATGCCTTGCGACAAGCCAGAGGACCTCAACGATGACACTGAGCGCCACCGATCTCAAAGCCCTGTTCGACGCCTTCAACCGGCACGACATCGACGGGGTCATGCACTTCTTCGCTGAGGATTGCGTGTTCGACGCGGTCGGCGGGCCGGAGGCCCACGGCGCCCGCTTCGAAGGTGCCGGGGCGATCGCCGGGGCCTTCAGCGGCGTCTGGACGACGATGCCGGACGCCGAATGGGCCGATCACAGCCATTTCACGGCGGGTGACCGCGGCGTCTCCGAATGGACCTTCCGCGGCACGGGCGCCGACGGCGGGCGCATCGAGGCGCAAGGCTGCGACCTCTTCACCTTCGCGGACGGCAGGATCGTCCGCAAGCAGGCGTTCCGGAAGAACCGGCCGGTCCTGCAACCCCGGTACTGAAAGCTCGGAGCACGGCCATGCAATTGCGCACCATTCCTCCCAAGACCGGCAGGGCCCCGTTCGATCCCGCCTACGATCCGGAGACGGCGCCGACGCCGGGCACCGGCAAGGACTACGCGCCGACCTACTGGATCGGCACGGCCGGCCCGGAGCCCGAGGACGACGGCCCCGTCACGCGGGACATCGACGTCGACGTCGCCATCATCGGCTCGGGCTATACCGGCCTTTCCTGCGCCATCCATCTCGCCCGCGAGCACGGCATCAAGGCGACGGTGCTGGAAGCCAACGGCGTCGCCTGGGGGTGCAGCACCCGCAATGGCGGGCAGGCGCAGATTTCCGCCGGCCGCCTGAAGCGCTCGCAATGGATCGCCCGCTGGGGCGTCGACGTCGCCCGCAGGATGCATGCGGAAATATCCGAGGGGTTCGACCTCTTCCGCGCGCTGATCCGGGAACCCGAGATCGACTGCGACCCGCAGGACGGCGGCCATCTCTACATCGCCCATCGCGACAAGGTGCTGCCGGCGCTGGAAAGCGAGGCCCGCATCCTCAACGAGACCTTCGGCTATCGCGCCCGCATGGTCTCGCGCGAGGAGATCCACAGCGATTTCGTGCGCGACGCGGAAGCGCGCGGCGCGATGTACGAGCCGGACGGCATGGGCATCCATGCGGCCAAGCTCGCCTTCGGTTACCTTCGTCTCGCCCGCCGGCTCGGCGCGAAAGTGCACACGTCGAGCCCGGTGCTCGACTGCACGGCCAAGGGCGGCGTCCACTATCTCCGCACGCCCGGCGGCACGGTGCGCGCCCGCGCCGTCTGCATCGCCACGGCCGGCTACACCTCTCCCGGCATGAACGCGCTGACGAAACACCGGCTGATGCCGATCCTGTCCAACTCCATCGTCACGCGGCCGCTGACGGAGGGCGAGCGGGAGGCGTTGAATTTCAAGGCGCGCATTCCGCTCACCGACACGCGCACGCTGCGCCACTACTACCGCATGCTGCCGGACGGCCGCGTGCAGATCGGCAGCCGCAGCGCCATCAGCGGGCGCGACGCGGCGAACCCGAAGCATCTGGCGCTGCTGCTGGAGGGGCTCTACCGCAAGTTCCCGATCCTGCGCGGCATCGAGATTGACTATTCCTGGTGGGGCTGGGTGGATGTGAGCCACGACATGATGCCCCGCATCTTCCGGCCGGACCCGTCCCAGACGCTGTTCTACGCCATGGGCTACGGCGGCAACGGCGTCATGTATTCGGCGCAGGCCGGACGCCGCATGGCCGCCATGGTCGCCGGCAAGGGCGCCGGCCTCGACCTTCCCATCTTCACCTCGCCGCTGCCGAGCCACGGTCTGCTGACGCCGTTCCGCCGCCTCGGCCAGTGGGGCATGTACCGCTGGTACTACCTGCGCGACGAAATCCTCTAATCCATTGAAATCAGAAAGGAACCCAGCCATGAAAATGACCACCGAGGAAGCCTTCGTCAAGGTTCTGCAGATGCACGGCCTCGAACATGCCTTCGGCATCATCGGCTCGGCCATGATGCCGGTGTCGGACCTGTTCCCGAAGGCCGGCATCCGGTTCTGGGACTGCGCGCACGAGACCAATGCGGGCATGATGGCCGACGGCTTCAGCCGCGCGACGGGTACGATGTCGATCGCCATCGGCCAGAACGGCCCCGGCGTCACCGGCTTCATCACGGCGATCAAGACCGCCTACTGGAACCACACGCCGCTCCTGATGGTCACGCCCCAGGCGGCCAACCGGACGATCGGCCAGGGGGGGTTCCAGGAAGTCGACCAGATGGCGATGTTCGAGGAGATGGTCTGCTACCAGGAGGAGGTGCGCGATCCCTCGCGCATTCCCGAAGTGCTGAACCGTGTCATCGAGAAGGCGATCCGCGGCTGCGCCCCGGCGCAGATCAACATCCCGCGCGACTACTGGACCCAGGTGATCGACGTCGACCTGCCCGCCATCGTGCGCTTCGAGCGCCCGGCCGGCGGCCCGCAGGCGATCGCGGAAGCGGCCAAGCTCCTGTCGGAGGCGAAGTTCCCGGTCATCCTCAACGGTGCCGGCGTCGTCATCGGCGGGGCGATCGGCGCGTCCATGAAGCTTGCCGAACGGCTCGACGCGCCGGTCTGCTGCGGCTACCAGCACAACGACGCCTTTCCCGGCAGCCATCGCCTCTCGGTCGGCCCGCTCGGCTATAACGGCTCGAAGGCGGCGATGGAGCTGATCTCGAAGGCCGATGTCGTGCTGGCGCTCGGTACCCGCCTCAATCCCTTCTCCACCCTGCCGGGCTACGGCATCGACTATTGGCCGAAGGACGCAGCGATCATCCAGGTCGACATCAATGTCGACCGCATCGGCCTCACCAAGAAGGTGACCGTCGGCATCTGCGGCGATGCGAAACAGGTGGCGGGCCAGATTCTGGAACAGCTTTCGCCGTCCGCCGGCAATGCCGGCCGCGAGGACCGCAAGGCGGCGATCCACCAGACCCGCTCGGCCTGGCAGCAGCAGCTGTCCTCGATGGACCATGAGGACGACGACGTCGGCACGGAATGGAACGAGAGCGCCCGCAATCGCGAGCCGGACCGCATGTCGCCGCGCCAGGCCTGGCGGGCGATCCAGGCCGCGCTGCCGAAGGATGCGATCATCTCCACCGATATCGGCAACAATTGCGCGATCGGCAACGCCTATCCGACCTTCGAGGCCGGCCGGAAATATCTCGCGCCCGGCATGTTCGGCCCCTGCGGCTACGGCTTCCCGTCGATCGTCGGCGCCAAGATCGGCTGCCCGGACGTGCCGGTCGTCGGCTTTGCCGGCGACGGCGCCTTCGGCATCTCGATGAACGAGATGGGCTCGATCGGCCGCGAGGGCTGGCCGGCGATCACCATGGTGATCTTCCGCAACTACCAGTGGGGCGCCGAAAAGCGCAACACGACGCTGTGGTACGCCAACAATTTCGTCGGCACGGAACTGAACCCCAACCTCAGCTACGCCAGGGTGGCCGAGGGCTGCGGGCTGAAGGGCGTTACCGTCGATACGCCGGCGGCCCTCACCGAGGCGCTGGCGAATGCCATCGTGGACCAGAAGAAGGGCGTGACGACCTTCGTCGAGGTCGTCCTCAACCAGGAACTCGGCGAACCCTTCCGCCGCGACGCCATGAAGAAGCCGGTGCCGGTCGCCGGCATCGACCGCGCCGACATGCGCCCGCAGAAGCGGGCCTGAGCCGCCCGAACCCTGTCCCGCCCGGGAAGACCCGGGCGGGCGCGTCCTCCCGCAAGCGCCCGGACCCCATCATGACCTTCGCCGCCTCCGTCCAAGACCGTTTCAGGAGCATGCCCTCCGGATTTGCAACCTATTGGCCGGGCTTTGCCGTCACCGCTGCGGTGGCGGTCGCCGCCCAGTTCCTCTCCGACCACTACGGCGCGCCGGCCATGCTGATGGCCCTCCTGCTCGGCATCGCCTTTCACTTCCTGTCGGAGGAGGGGCGCTGCGTCGCCGGCATCGATTTCTGCGCCAAGAAGGTGCTCAGGATCGGCGTCGCGCTGCTCGGCATGCGCATCAGCGTCGACCTCCTGATCGGGCTCGGCGCCAGCACGATCCTCCTGCTCGTCTCGGCGCTCGTCGCCACGATCGGCTTCGGCCTCTTTGCGGCGAGAATGCTCGGCCGGGGCTGGCGGATGGCGCTTCTCACCAGCGGAGCGGTCGCCATCTGCGGCGCGTCCGCGGCCATGGCGATTGCCGCCGTCCTGCCGAAGAACGAGTTCTCCGAGCGCAACCTGATCTTCACCGTGCTTTCCGTCACGGTCCTCTCGACGCTCGCCATGATCGCCTATCCGATCGTCGCCCAGACCATGGGGCTGGATGCGCGCGCCACCGGCATCTTCTTCGGCGGCACCATCCACGACGTGGCGCAGGTCGTCGGCGCCGGCTTCTCCGTCTCGCCGGAAGCGGGCGAGACGGCGACCCTCGTCAAGCTGATCCGCGTCACCATGCTGGCGCCGGTCGTGCTGGTCTATTCGCTCTCGCTGCGCAATGTGCCGCAGCCGGAGGGGGAGACCGGCAAGCGTCCGCCGCTCATGCCCGGCTTCGTCGTCGCCTTCCTGATCTTCGCCGCCCTCAATTCCTTCGGCCTCGTTCCCGGACTGGTCGCGACGGCCGGCATGGAGGCGTCGCGCTGGGCGCTGCTGGCCGGCATCGTGGCGGTCGGCATGCGCACCTCGCTGCGTCGGGTGCTGGATGTCGGCGGGGATGCCGTCGCCCTCGTCGTCGCCGAGACCGTCTTCATCGCCATCTTCATCCTTGTCGGCATCCACTATCTGGGGCACGCCTGATGAAACCGCTCGACCGCATTCTCGAAACCGCCAAAGCGGCGCCCCGCCATATCGTGCTCGCCGAGGGAGAAGACCCGCGCGTCGTCGAGGCGGCGCTGCGCGCCGTGCGCGCCGGCATCGCCGCGATCACGCTCGTCGGGGATCGGAAGACCGTCGAGGCGCGGCTGGCGGCGGCCGGCGCCGCGGCGGACGAGATCCGCATCGAGGATCCGGCATCGTCGGCGCTCACGCCGCGCCTTGCCGTCGCCTATCATACGCTTCGAAAGAGCAAGGGCGTCGATGCGGCGGCGGCAGCCGAGGCGGTGCGCACGCCGCTCGTCTTTTCCGCCATGATGGTGCGCGAGGGGGAGGCGGACGGCACGGTGGGCGGGGCGGTGGCGACCACCGCCGACACGGTGCGCGCCGCGCTCCAGACCATCGGCCGCGCGCCCGGCGTCGGCCTCGTGTCGAGCTTCTTCCTGATGATGCTGTGCGCTTCGCACCATGTGAAGAAGGGCGCTTTCGTCTTCGCCGATTGCGGCCTCGTGGTCGATCCCGACGCGGCGGGTCTCGCCGATATCGCGGTCTCCTCGGCGCGGTCCTTTGAGGCGCTGGCCGGCAAGCCGGCGAAGGTGGCGATGCTCTCCTTCTCGACGGCCGGCAGCGCCGCCCACGAACGCGTCTCCAAGGTGGTGGAGGCGACACGGCTGGCGCATGATGCTGCGCCCGGCCTCGTCATCGACGGCGAATTGCAGTTCGACACCGCCTTCGTCGAGGCCGTCAGCGCCGCCAAGGCGCCGCAATCGGCGCTGCACGGCGAAGCCAATGTCTTCGTCTTCCCCAATCTCGATGCGGCCAATATCGGCTACAAGATCGCCCAGCGCATCGGCGGCGCCACTGCCATCGGCCCGATCCTGCAGGGCCTCGCCAGGCCCGCCAACGATCTCTCGCGCGGCTGCAACGCCGACGACGTCTTCCACATGATCGCCGTCACGGTAGTGCAGGCCGGCGCCGATCCGTGATGCCGCCCTGTGGAATTCGACTCTCGGCTCTCCAGTACTAATATTCTTATATTTTAGTATGGATCATGGCGGTGCCATGCCGTAAGTTCCCCTCCGCAAAGGACCTATGCGGAGGAGAGGCCATGGCGTTCCACATCCAGGACAGGGCGGCGGGGCGTTCTGCGTGAAGGCGCCGGTGCCGGGGCCGCGGGCGGGCGCGGCGGTGCTCATCATGGTGTGTGCGGCCGTGCTGGCCGGGCTTGACGCGGTGATCGTGCGCTCGCTGGCCGGCGGCGTGCATCCGTTGATCATCGCGTTCTTCCGTTCGCTGTTCGGCCTTCTCGCCGTGTTGCCCTTCCTGTTGCGGCGGCTGGAGCTTACGGCCTCGCCGTACCGGACGCTGCATGTCGTGCGCGCCGGCCTGAAATTCGCCTCGCTCGTCGCCCTGTTCATCGCCTTCGGCCATGCCCCGCTCGCCGATGCCACGGCGATCAACTTCACCATGCCGATCTTCCTGACGCTCGGCGCCTGGCTCTTTCTCAAGGAGAAGGTCGCCCTGTCCGTGGTCGGCGGCGTGCTGGCCGGCTTCGTCGGCATCGTCATCATCATACGGCCCGGCGCGGGCACCTTCGATCCCTGGCTGCTTTTCGCCCTTGCCGGCGCGATCCTGACGGCTGTGAGCCAGCTGATCCTGCGGCGCATGGCGCTGCGCGACACCACCGACCGTCTGGTCGCCTGGAACCTCCTGGCCATGGCGCCGCTGGGCCTTCTCGTCGCCCTGCCGGTCTGGACGACGCCGAGCCCGGCGCAGATCGGCCTGCTGGCCCTGCAGGGCGGACTTGGCGCGCTCAACATGGCGCTGATCACGCGGGCCTTCGCCATGGCGAGCGCGTCGTTCCTCGCGCCGCTGGATTTCCTGCGCCTGCCGGTCGTCGCGGTGCTCGCCTTCCTGTTCTTCGGCGAGATCGCGCCGGCGACGACGTGGATCGGCGCCGCGATCATTTTCGGCGCGGCGCTTCTGGCGGCCGGCGGGGCCCGGTGGCGGCGTCGCCGGAGCCTTGGCGGCGACTGATTTTGCCGAAGGCGAAAAAACGGGTTCACAAAAATCTCAGATGTACTAATATATTACTTGAGGTGGGTTCGGAGAAACGCCGCCGCCTGGTCCGCAGGAGTGTCGGCGCCGGTGGGGCGGCCGGTCGCCAGCGCGGCGACAGGCGGCACGGACCCATGAAATTCTCGCTCGGGAGGAGTGGCATGAAATCATTCATCGGCAAGCGGGCCATAGCCAGCGGTGTTTCGCTGGTCGGGCTCGTCGTCCTGGTATTCTTCCTGTCGAGGTTGACGGGGGATCCGACCGACCTCTACCTGCCGCTCGACGCGTCCGTGGAGATGCGCGAGCAGTTCCGCCAGATGCACGGCTTCAACGATCCGCTGGTCGTGCAGTTCGGCCGTTATGTCGCCGATCTCGTGCAGCTCGATTTCGGCCAGTCGCTGCGCCAGGCGCGGCCGGCGATGGAGGTGGTGCTGGAAGCCTTTTCCTGGACGCTCTGGCTCGCGCTCATCACCATGAGCTGCGTGACGGCGGCGGCGATCGTCATCGGGGCGCTCGCCGCCTTCCGCGTCGGCGGCGTATTCGACCGGATCGCCACCTTCTTCTCGCTGATCGGCGCCTCCGCGCCGGATTTCTGGCTTGCGATCGTTGCCATCGTCATCTTCGCGGTCAACCTGCACTGGCTGCCGACCTCGGGAACGGGCAGCCCGCTGCACTGGATCCTGCCCGTCAGCGTGCTCTTCATCCGCCCCTTCGGCCTGATCCTGCAGGTGGTGCGCGGCTCGATGATCAACGTGCTCTCCTCGGCCTATGTGAAGACCGCGCGGGCGAAGGGCGTGCGCACGCCGCGCATCATCTTCGTGCACGGCCTGCGCAACGCCATGCTGCCCGTCATCACCGTCATCGGCGACCAGGCGGCGGCGATCCTCAACGGCGCGGTCGTGGTCGAGACGGTCTTCGGCTTTCCGGGCATCGGCAAGCTGATGATCGATTCGATCCTCCTGCGCGATTTCGCCGTCGTCCTTGCCGTGATCATGGTCTCGGCGCTGGCGATCTTCCTCATGAACCTCCTGATCGACCTCGCCTATGCGCTGCTCGATCCCCGTATCCGGTATTGAGCGATGACCATGACAGAAACGCAAACTCTCTCCGAGCGAAAGCCGAACGGTCCGCTGGCCCGCTGGTTCTCCATGCTGTGGGCGGACAAGTTCGCCTTCTTCGCCGCGCTGTTCCTGCTGCTGGCGGTGCTCTGTGCGATCTTCGGCCCCTTGCTGCTCGAGGCGGTCGCCACGAAGCAGAATCTGCGCGGCCGCAATGCGCCGCCCTTCGACCTGGCGCGCGGCTGGCTCTACGTGCTCGGCGCCGACGCGCTCGGCAGGCCGTTGCTGGCGCGCATCGTCGTGGCGGCGCAGAACACGATGCTGGTCGCCGGGGCGGCGGTGCTCGCCTCCTCGCTCGTCGGTGCCACGCTGGGGCTGGTGGCCGGCTACAGCCGGCGGTCCGCCGCCCAGTGGATCATGCGGCTCGGCGACGTCATCATGTCCTTCCCCTCGCTGCTGCTCGCCGTGATCGTGCTCTACATGCTGGAGCCGTCCGTCGCCAATATCGTGCTGGTGCTCGCCGTCACGCGCATCCCGATCTACCTGCGCACCACCCGCGCCGAGGTTCTGGAGGTGCGCGAGCGCATGTTCGTGCAGGCGGCGACCGTGATGGGAGCCTCGCACCGGCGCATCGTCTTCCGCCACATCCTGCCGGTGATCCTGCCGACGCTGGTGACGATCGCCACGCTGGACTTCGCCTTCGTCATGCTGGCCGAATCCTCGCTCTCCTTCCTCGGCATCGGCATCCAGGCGCCGGAGATTACCTGGGGCCTCATGGTCAGCCAGGGGCGGCCCTATCTCACCAATGCCTGGTGGCTGTCCTTCTGGCCGGGCCTTGCGATCATCCTGACGACGCTGTCGCTCAATCTTCTTTCGAACTGGATGCGCATCGCGCTCGACCCGACGCAGCGCTGGCGCCTTGAAATGGGAGGCCGCAAGCATGGCTGAGCACCTTTTGGACGTCCGCGGCCTCTCGGTCGAGTTCCACACCGCCGCCGGCACGGTCAAGGCCGTCGAGGACGTGAGCTGGCATCTCGACCGCGGCGAGACGCTGGCCATCCTCGGCGAAAGCGGCTCGGGCAAGTCCGTTTCCGCCTCGGCGATCATGAACCTCATCGACATGCCGCCCGGAAAGATCACCGCCGGTACGATCCTCTTCAACGGGCGGGACATGCTGGCCATGGGCGCGGAGGAGCGCCGGGCGATCAACGGGGCGAAGATCGCGATGATCTTCCAGGATCCGCTCGCCCATCTCAATCCGGTCTATGCCGTCGGCTGGCAGATCCGCGAGATGATGACGACGCACGGCACCCCGAGGGCGGAGGCGCAGCGCCGCACGCTGGACCTCCTCCAGCGCGTCGGCATCCCGCAGCCGGAAGCGGCCATGCACAAATACCCGTTCCAGTTCTCCGGCGGCCAGCGCCAGCGGTTGATGATCGCCATGGCGCTCGCCTGCAAGCCGGATATCCTCATTGCCGACGAGCCGACCACGGCGCTCGACGTGACGGTGCAGGCCCAGGTCCTGGAGCTTCTGAAGGAGCTGCAGCGCGAGACCGGCATGGGCCTCCTCCTCATCACCCACGATCTCGGCGTCGTCGCCGAGATCGCCGACCGGGTCGTGGTGATGAACGGCGGCCGCATCGTGGAGACCGGCGATGCCGCGGCGGTCTACCAGAACCCGCAGCATCCCTATACGCGCAAGCTGATCGACGCGGCGCCCGGCAAGGGGGCGATGCCCGAGGCGCGCGAACGCGCCGGCGAACCGCTCATCCGGGCGGCCGGCCTGCACAAGCGCTACGGCCTCTTCCATGCGCTCAGGGGCATCGACCTTGCGATCATGCCCGGCGAGACGGTGGCGGTGGTGGGGGAGAGCGGCTCGGGCAAGTCGACGCTGGCGCGCGCCATGCTGCGGCTCGACGATCCCGACGAAGGCGAGATCGTCTATCGCGGCAAGGACCTGCTGACGATGGCGCCGCGCGACCTGTTCGGGCTGCGGCGCGACCTCCAGATGGTGGTCCAGGACCCCACGCAGTCGCTCAATCCGCGCATGACGGTGTTCCAGCTCGTCTCCGAGGCCTGGGTGATCCACCCGGATATCCTGCCCAAGGCGCGCTGGAAGGAGAAGGTGGCCGAATTGCTGGTCAAGGTCGGGCTGAAGCCGGACATGGCCGGGCGCTATCCGCACCAGTTCTCCGGCGGCCAGCGCCAGCGCATCGCCATCGCCCGGGCGCTGGCGATGGAGCCGAAGCTGATCGTCTGCGACGAGGCGGTATCCGCCCTCGACGTGTCGATCCAGGCGCAGGTGATCGCGCTGCTCGACGGGCTGCGGCGCGAATTCGGCCTTTCCTACCTGTTCATTGCCCATGACCTGCCGGTCGTGCGCGATTTTGCCGACCGGGTCATCGTCATGAGGGCCGGCGAAATCGTCGAGGAAGGCCCGGTCCGGCAGATCTTCGATGCCCCGCAGCATCCCTATACGCGTGCGCTGCTCGCCGCGAGCCTCGATCCGGATCCCGATATCCAGGCCGCCCGCCGTGCCGCCCGAAATCTCGAAGAAGGACTTGTCATAGCATGAAACCCGACGTTCTGGTTGCCTATCCGCTCCGCCCGCGCCAGATGGCCTTGCTCGAAGAGGCCTATACGGTGCACCGGCTCGATCTCCTGAAGGGCGAGGAGCGCGAGACGCTGCTGGCCGAAGCCGGCCCGCGCTGCACGGCGATGGTCGTCAACGGCCATGTGGCGATCGACGATGCGTTCCTGGCGCGGCTACCCGCCCTCAGGATCGCCGCCTGCTCGTCCGCCGGCTACGACCAGATGGATGTCGCGGCGATGACCCGGCGCGGCATCACGCTCACCAACACCTCCGACGTGCTGCTCGACGACGTCGCCGACATGGCGCTGCTCCTGATGCTGGCCGCCCGGCGCCGCCTCGTCGTCGGCGACCGCTATGTCCGATCGGGCGACTGGGGCCGCAAGGGCATGCTGCCGCTGACGACGTCGACGGCCGGCAAGAAGGCGGGCATCGTCGGGCTCGGGCGGATCGGCCTTGCCATCGCGCGGCGCTGCGAGGCGGTCGGGCTGACCATCGGCTACTACGGCCGCTCGCGCAAGGCCGGCAACGACTACGCCTATTTCGACGATCCGGTGAAGCTGGCCGAATGGGCCGACATCCTGCTCGTGGCGACGCCCGGCGGGCCGGAAACCGAAGGGCTGATCTCTGCCGCCGTCATCGATGCCCTCGGCCCAGCCGGCAGCCTCGTCAACATCGCGCGCGGCACGGTGGTGGACGAGCCGGCGCTGATCCGTGCGCTTCAAGAGGGAAGGATCGCCTCGGCGGGGCTGGACGTCTACTACAACGAGCCCAACCCGGACCCGGCATTCGCCGCGCTCGACAATGTCGTGCTCTATCCGCACCATGCCAGCGGCACGGAGGAAACGCGCGACCGCATGGCACAGCTCGTCATCGACAACCTGGCGGCCTTCTTCTCCGGAAAGCCGCTGCTGACGCCGGTGAACTGAGCGGCGTGCCGCCGTCAGGCGAAGTAGTGCGGACACTCGTGGCGCAGCTCTTCGACCTTGGCGACGGTGCGGCTGAGATGATCGCGGAT
>CAMLOC010000026.1 GCA_946481465.1 uncultured Shinella sp.
TCCTTCCGCCGCCGGACGGATCGCGTAACGTGTCGATGCGGGCGGGAGGAGGCGCTTTCGTTTTCTGCCGAAACGTACGGCAGGAGCGGAAGAGGCATGGGAGCGTCGTGGCGCCTCATGGCCTTTCCTGCAATGCGGGATCGGCCGGCGGGTGACCGGAACGTACAAGGCTTCCCCCTTCCCCGGGTCGCGGGGTCGGTTTGGGTCCGCCATGCAAGCAGGATGGCGGCGCATGTCCCCGGAAAGCGCGGAACGCGGTTTTCGGACAAGGCACCTGCGCCGACAGACTGTGCAGCGAAGCCCTGCCATGCCTGAAGGAGGATGAGACCGCCTCCGAAGAACGCCTGGGCCGCGCGAAAGCGAAGCCGCCACCATATCCCCTCCAGAGGCAACGCTTTCGCGCGGTTCTCCGGATGAGGGCAATTCCGGCATCCGGAATTGCGGAAGACAGGACGTTCCATCACCCCGGCGGCGCACCGTGCGGGCCGTTTTCCCCTGCGCCGGAAACCCTCGAAAGACTGGCCTTTTGTGAAGAGCCCTGTTAAGGAGCGGCGACATTCTACCGGAGACCGCAATGAGCCGCACCGCCAGCGTTTCGCGCAAGACGAACGAGACCTCCGTCGCCGTCACCGTCGATATCGACGGCACCGGCACGTCGACCATTTCGACGGGCGTCGGTTTCTTCGATCACATGCTCGAGCAGCTCTCGCGCCATTCGCTCATCGACATGGACATCAAGACCGAGGGCGACCTGCATGTCGACGACCACCACACGGTGGAAGACACGGGCATCGCCATCGGCCAGGCCATCGCCAAGGCGCTGGGCGACCGCCGCGGCATCACGCGCTACGCCTCGCTCGACCTTGCCATGGACGAGACGATGACCCGCGCCGCCGTGGACGTCTCCGGCCGCCCCTTCCTCGTCTGGAACGTCACCTTCTCGGCCCCGAAGATCGGCACCTTCGACACCGAGCTGGTGCGCGAATTCTTCAACGCGCTCGCCCAGCACGCCGGCATCACGCTGCATATCCAGAACATCTACGGCGCGAACAACCATCATATCTCGGAGACGTGCTTCAAGGCCGTCGCGCGCGTGCTGCGCACCGCGACCGAGATCGATCCCCGCCAGGCGGGCCGCGTTCCCTCGACGAAGGGTTCGCTGGCCTGACGCCAGGGCACAGCTGGAGGCCGTCATGGCCACGTTCCTCGTTCTGATACCGCCGGGCGGCAAGCCCAAAGACGAAAATGCCCGGATCATCCGGGATCGCTTTTCCTGGATCGCGCTTTTCCTGCCGGTCCTCTGGCTGCTCTGGCATCGCGCCTGGCTTGCCGCCGCACTTGCCTTCGCCGTCCAGGCGCTCGGCTCGGCGGTCGCCGATCATCCCGTCTTCGGCCTTGCCGGCCTCGGCATCTGTCTCGCCACCAGCCTCCTCGTCGCGCTCGAAGGTCCGTCGATGGTCGTTGCCAGCCTTACGCGCCGTGGCTGGGCAGTGGACGCGGTGATCGTGGCCGACGACCGCGCGACGGCCGAAGAGATCTATGACATGGAAACCCCGGCCGGCGAGGCAGGGCCGCGCGAACGCGCCCTTCTCCCGGCAGCCGAAACCTCCGAACGCCGGCACGCTCCCATGCTCGGCCTCGTCGGTTTCAAGGAAGGACGCTGAAATGCGCGTTGCGATCATCGACTACGGTTCGGGCAACCTGCGCTCGGCCACCAAGGCCTTCGAACGGGCCGCGCGCGAGGCCGGCATGGATGCCGAGATCGACCTGACCGACAAGGCCGAACGCGTCGCCAGCGCGGACCGCATCGTGCTGCCCGGCGTCGGCGCCTATGCCGATTGCCGCCGCGGCCTCGATGCCGTGCCCGGCATGGTGGAGGCGCTGCGCGAGACCGTCGAGGCGAAGGCCCGTCCCTTCCTCGGCATCTGCGTCGGCATGCAGCTCATGTCCTCTCGCGGCCTCGAAAAGACCACCACCGAGGGCCTCGGCTGGATCAGGGGCGACGTCGTCGCGATGACGCCTTCCGATCCGGCGCTGAAGATCCCGCAGATCGGCTGGAACACCCTCACCCGCCGATACGCGCACCCGCTCTTCGACGGCATCCCGGAGACGCTGCACGCCTATTTCGTGCACTCCTACCACCTCGCCGCCGAAAATCCCGACGAGGTGGTCGCAACCGTCGACTATGGCGGCCCGATGACCGCCTTCGTCGCCAGCGGCAACAAGGCCGGCGCGCAGTTCCACCCGGAAAAGAGCCAGGCGCTCGGCCTTTCCCTCATCACCAATTTCCTGCGCTGGAAGCCCTGAACTGGAAAACGCCATGATCCTCTTTCCCGCCATCGACCTGAAGGACGGCCAGTGCGTTCGCCTGAAACTCGGCGACATGGACCAGGCCACCGTCTACAATCCCGACCCGGCCGCCCAGGCGAAAGCCTTCGAGGACCAGGGGTTTGAATGGCTGCACGTCGTCGACCTCAACGGCGCCTTCGCCGGGGAAAGCGTCAACGGCGCGGCCGTCGACGCCATCCTCAAGGCGACGAAGAACCCGGTGCAGCTCGGCGGCGGCATCCGCACTTTGGCGCAGATCGAAAGCTGGCTGGCCCGCGGCCTTTCCCGCGTCATCCTCGGCACCGTCGCCGTGCGCGATCCGGCGCTGGTCATCGAGGCCTGCAAGAAATTCCCCGGCAAGGTCGCCGTCGGCATCGACGCCAAGGGCGGCAAGGTCGCCGTCGAGGGCTGGGCGGAAGCCTCCGAACTCGGCGTGATCGAGCTTGCGAAGAAGTTCGAAGGCGCCGGCGTCGCCGCGATCATCTACACGGATATAGACCGCGACGGCATCCTCGCCGGCATCAACTGGGCCTCGACGCTGGAACTTGCCGAGGCCGTCTCCATCCCCGTCATCGCCTCCGGCGGCCTCGCCTCGATGGACGACATCCGCCGCCTCGTCGCCCCCGACGCCCGCAAGCTCGAAGGCGCGATTTCCGGCCGCGCGCTCTATGACGGGCGCATCGATCCCGCCGAGGCGCTGGCGTTGATCCGAGGAGAAGCCGCATGACCCTCAAAGCCCGCGTCATTCCCTGCCTCGACGTGATGGACGGCCGCGTCGTGAAAGGCGTCAGCTTCGTCAATCTGGTCGATGCCGGCGACCCTGTGGAGTCGGCAAAAGCCTATGATGCAGCCGGTGCCGACGAACTCTGCTTCCTCGACATCACGGCCTCCTCCGACAACCGCGATACGATCTTCGACGTCGTGGCGCGCACGGCGGACCATTGCTTCATGCCGCTCACCGTCGGCGGCGGCGTGCGCGCGGTGGCGGATATCCGCAAGCTGCTGCTCGCCGGGGCCGACAAGGTGTCGATCAACTCGGCGGCCGTCGCCAATCCGGATTTCGTCGCGGAAGCCGCCGACAAATTCGGCAACCAGTGCATCGTCGTCTCGATCGATTCCAAGAAGGTCTCCGCCGAGGGCGAGGAAGACCGCTGGGAGATCTTCACCCATGGCGGCCGCAAGCCGACCGGCATCGACGCCGTCGCCTTTGCCGAGAAGATGGTGGAGCGCGGGGCGGGCGAACTGCTGCTCACCTCCATGGACCGCGACGGCCAGAAGGGCGGCTATGATATCGCGCTGACCCGCACCATCGCCGACCGCGTCTCGGTGCCGGTCATCGCGTCGGGGGGTGTCGGCACGCTCGACCATCTCGTCGAGGGCGTGCGCGACGGACATGCGACGGCGGTGCTCGCCGCCTCGATCTTCCACTTCGGCACCTATACGGTCGGCGAAGCCAAGCGCTACATGGCCGAGCATGGCATCGCCATGCGGCTCGACTGAGGAGAGAGCGATGAGCGACTTTTCCCTTGCCGATCTCGAACGCATCGTCGATGCCCGCGCCAAGGCCGATCCGTCGGAAAGCTGGACGGCGAAACTCGTCGCCGCCGGACAGCAAAAGGCAGCGAAAAAGCTCGGAGAAGAGGCTGTCGAGACCGTTATCGCCGCAATCGAGGGCGAAAAGGCCGCCTTGACGAGCGAAACGGCCGATTTGCTCTATCATCTGATGGTCGTATTGAAAATCGGCGGCGTCCCGCTACAAGATGTCATGGAGGAGCTGGAACGGCGGACGAGCCAGTCCGGCCTCGTGGAGAAGGCCAGCCGGAAGAGTTGATGATCCAGGCAGCGCGCGACAAGGACCAGGCGGATATCCCGGACGATTTCGGCAACCGCGACTATTCCCCCTACCGCTTCTTCTCGGCAGACGAATGGGCGCGCTTCCGCGCCGATACGCCCCTGACGCTGACCGCCGACGAGGTCCAGCGCCTGCGTTCGCTGGGCGATCCGATCGACCTCGACGAGGTCCGGCGCATCTACCTCTCGCTGTCGCGCCTCTTGTCGGCGCATGTCGAATCCTCGCAGATGCTCTTCGAGCAGCGCAAGCGCTTCCTCAGCCTCTCGGACGAGGCGAAGACGCCCTTCGTCATCGGCATCGCCGGCTCCGTCGCGGTCGGCAAATCGACGACGGCCCGCATCCTGATGGAACTATTGTCGCGCTGGCCGTCGAGCCCCAAGGTCGATCTCGTGACGACCGACGGCTTCCTCTATCCGAACGCCGTGCTCCAGCGCGAAAGCCTGATGGAGCGCAAGGGTTTCCCGGAGAGCTACGACATCGGCGCGCTGCTGCGCTTCCTGTCCGCCATCAAGGCCGGCAAGAAGGACGTCAAGGCGCCGACCTATTCGCACCTCACCTATGACGTGCTGCCCAACGCCTTCCGCACCGTCGACCGGCCGGATATCCTGATCTTCGAGGGCATCAACGTCCTCCAGTCGCGCAACCTGCCGGCGGACGGCAAGATCGTGCCGATGGTCTCCGATTTCTTCGACTTCTCGATCTATATCGACGCCGAGGAGACGCTGATCCACACCTGGTATGTGGACCGCTTCATGCGTCTTCGGGAAACGGCCTTCCGCAACCCGGATTCCTACTTCCACCGCTACGCGACGATCAGCGAGCAGGACGCCCTTGCGACCGCGGAAAACCTCTGGCGCAACATCAACCTGAAGAACCTGCACCAGAACATCCTGCCGACCCGCCCGCGCGCCGACCTCATCCTGCAGAAGGGCGAGAACCACCTCATCGAGACGGTGGCGCTGCGCAAGCTGTGAGCCGGCTTACGACCGAAGTCAGGGATTGACCCGGCGCAGCGTCAGGTTGATGCGCCCACCGTTCTTCAACAGCGTCGACGTGCCCGGATAGATCCGGTCGACGCCGTGGAAGATCAGCCGGCTCTCCCCGCCGAAGACGAAGACGTCGCCGCTCGAAAGGCGGAACGACCGGGTCGGATCGCTGCGTGAAACCCCGCCGACACGGAACAGGCACTGGTCGCCCAGCGACACCGAAACGACCGGCGCGGTAAATTCGCTCTCGTCCCGATCCTGATGCAGCCCCATTTTCGCGTCCGGATCGTAGAAATTGACGAGGCAGGCTTCCGGCGGCTTTGCAAAGCCGGAAACCGCGTCCCACAAGGCCAGAAGCGCCTCGGGAATGGCCGGCCAGGGGAGACCGGTCTCGGGGTGGGTCGGCTGGTAGCGATAGCCGCCGTCCTTGTCCGTCACCCAGCCGAGCGGGCCGCAATTGGTCATGCGCACGGACATCGGCTTGCCGGTCTTCGGCATGCGCGGCACGAAGAGCGGGGCCTCGGTCACGATCTGCCTGATGGCGGCAACAAGGCCCTCCTGCGCCGGGCGGTCGAAGTGATCGGGAAAGTAGCGCAGCCCCGGGGCGAAGCCGCGCTCAGCCATGCCCGCTCACGCTTCCGCCGGGTCCGGGATGCGCAGCACCTGGCCGGGATAGATCTTGTCCGGATGGGACAGCATCGGCCGGTTGGCATCGAAGATCAGCGTGTGCTTGGCGCCCTTGCCCTTGCCATAGTAGGCCTC
The DNA here is from genome assembly GCA_946481465.1 of uncultured Shinella sp. Next base: position 5,929 of record CAMLOC010000026.1, read on the forward strand.
GGCGATCTTCCAGAGATTGTCGCCCTTCTTGACCGTGTGCAGGGTCGGGTCATTGGCGGGCGCGGAGACCTTCAGGAGTTCCGCCAGGTCGATTTTATCGAGCTTCAGGCCCGAATCGGCCGGCACGACCTTGAGATCGGCGGCTTCCACCTTGGAAATGCCCAGCGTGTTACCGACGGCGATGACGGCCTTCTCGAAGGCTGTCTGGTCGGCCACGACACCCTTCAGCACGCATTTGTCGCCCTCGACGGAGACTTGGACATTCTGCGTGCCGAGATCGAAGGAATCGAGTTCCTTCTTGACCGCCGCCGCTTCCGGCACCTCGTCGTCGCCGATGCCGAGCTTCTTGCCGGCGTTCTTGATGAAGCTGAAGAGACCCATGGCTACCTCCCTGATCCTCCTGAACTAAAGCAAAGCCTTGCCGCAAAGGAAAGGCTTCGTTTCACTCCCATGCATTAACGGCCGGGTCGCGGCGATCATTCGCCGGTCGGCTTGCCGCGCATGCGTTTTACGTCCGACCGGCCCGACTTTTCCTTGAGCCGGCGTTCGACCGAGCCCTTCGTCGGCTTCGTCTTCTTGCGCACCGGCGGGGGCGGCTCGGCCGCCTTGAGGATCAGCTCCTTCAGCCGCTCGCGCGCATCCTCCCGGTTGCGCTCCTGGCTGCGGAAGCGGTTGGCCTCGATCATCAGCACGCCGTCCTTGGAGACCTTGCGGCCGGCGAGCCTTTCCGCATTGGCCTTCACGCGGTCGTTCAGCGAGGGCGAGTTGCGCAGGTCGAAGAAAAGCTGCACGGCCGTCGAGACCTTGTTGACGTTCTGCCCGCCCGGACCGCCCGCCAGCACGAACTGCTCGGTCAGTTCCCAGCCGGCAATCGTGATCGAACTCTTGATGTAGAGGGGGGCGCTCGCCATGGACATTCCTTTCCCGGCCGTTTTAACCGGCACCGGGCCAAACGGGAAGCCGCCGCCGGAAACGAAAGCGCAGACGAAAAACCCGGCCGCAAGGGCCGGGTTTCACGTGAATCATCGGCAAAAGCCTTACTCGGCGGCGACCTTCAGGCCCGGCGCGGCGTCGCGCACGCCGCCGTCCACATGCTCCTCGAACTTCTCGAAGTTCGCGATGAACATGTCGACCAGCTTGCGGGCCTGCTTGTCATAGGCAGCGCCATTGGCCCAGGTCGAGCGCGGGTCGAGGATCTTCGTATCGACGCCCGGCACCGAAACGGGGACCTGGAAGCCGAAATTGTCGTCGCGGCGGAAGAGCGCGTCCTTCAGCGAGCCGTCGAGCGCGCTGGCGAGCAGGGTGCGCGTCGCCTTGATCGGCATGCGGCGGCCTTCGCCATAGGCACCGCCCGTCCAGCCGGTGTTGACCAGCCAGCAATCGACGCCGTGCTCGGCGATCAGCTCCTTCAGGAGGTTGCCGTAGACCGTCGGGTGACGCGGCATGAAGGGAGCACCGAAGCAGGTGGAGAAGGTGGCTTCCGGCTCGGTCACGCCACGCTCCGTGCCGGCGACCTTGGCGGTGTAGCCGGACAGGAAGTGATACATGGCCTGGTCCGGCGTCAATCGCGCGATCGGCGGCATCACGCCGAAGGCATCGGCCGTCAGCATGATGATCGTCCTGGGATGCGGCGCGCGGCCGGTCTCGCTGGCATTCGGGATGAAGTCCAGCGGATAGGCGCAGCGGGTGTTTTCCGTCAGCGAACCGTCGTTGAAGTCCGGAACGCCATTGGCGTCGAGCACGACGTTCTCGAGGACGGAACCGAAACGCTGCGTCGTCGCGTAGATTTCCGGCTCGGCTTCTGCGGAAAGACGAATCGCCTTGGCGTAGCAGCCGCCTTCGAAGTTGAAGATGCCGTTTTCGCCCCAGCCGTGCTCGTCATCGCCGATCAGCGTGCGGGTCGGATCGGCCGACAGCGTCGTCTTGCCGGTGCCCGAGAGGCCGAAGAACACGGCCGCGTCGCCATCCGGGCCGACATTGGCCGAGCAGTGCATCGGCATGACCTTTTCCGACGGCAGCAGCCAGTTCAGAACGGTGAAGACCGACTTCTTCATCTCGCCGGCATAGAAGGTGCCGGCAATGAGCACGATGCCGCGCGTCAAATCGCAGGCGATCATGGTTTCCGTGCGGGCGCCGTGACGCTCCGGATCGGCCTTGAAGGTCGGCAGGTCGATGATCGTCAGCTTCGGGGCGAAGGTCGCAAGGTCCTTCTCTTCCGGGCGGATGAGCAGGTTGCGGATGAACAGCGAATGCCAGGCGAGCTCCGTGACGACGCGGGTCGGCAGGGCGTAGTCCGCATCGGCGCCGCCGACGAGATCCTGCACGAAGAGGTCGCGATCGGCCGCATGGGCCAGCATGTCGGCGTGCAGCACGTCGAAATGCGCGCGCGAGACGGCCTTGTTGTTGTCCCACCAAATGGCGCCCTCGGTGTTTTCGTCGCGCACGACGAACTTGTCCTTGGGCGAGCGGCCGGTGTGCTGGCCGGTAAGAGCGCGAAGGGCGCCATGGGCGGTCTTGACAGCCTCGCCGCGACCGAGGGCCTCTTCATAAAGAGCCTCTGCTGCAAAGTTGTACCGGACCGTGCCGTTGGTGTGGATACCCATCGCGGTGAGCCCCTGAGCGGGGTTGCGAACGCCAAGTTCCTGCATGGTCCAGTTTTCCTCCAAGGCAACAAGACTGGGGTGAATTTTGCGAGAACCTAATGCGCGGCTGTCACAAAGACAAGAGGGAAATAGAAATTAGGCAATGATATCAATTAATTAATCGATTTAAAGAATTATGTGACTTTTTTAATCGTTTGAATAATCGATTTAAAAACGACTCGGAATGCCCGGCCGAAACGTCACCCTTTATCTTCGCCACAATTTGTTCCACCTTTACCCCCAGGAAGGCGCTTCACATCCAGGACAGGAAACGATCCGAGGTCGGGAAAGGCGCCTATGAATATGGAGACCAGCAGGATGCAGACGATCGCACTCGTTGACGACGACCGGAATATTCTGACATCCGTGTCGATCGCCCTGGAGGCGGAAGGCTACAAGGTGGAGACCTATACGGACGGCGCCTCGGCGCTCGATGGCCTTCTTGCCCGCCCGCCGCATCTTGCAATCTTCGACATCAAGATGCCGCGCATGGACGGCATGGAGCTTCTGCGCCGGCTGCGCCAGAAATCCGACATCCCCGTCATCTTCCTCACCTCGAAGGACGAGGAGATCGACGAACTGTTCGGCCTGAAGATGGGCGCGGACGACTTCATCACCAAGCCGTTCTCGCAGCGCCTGCTGGTCGAGCGCGTCAAGGCGATCCTGCGCCGGGCTTCCAGCCGCGAGGCGGCCGCCTCCGCGGGGGCCGCGGGCAGCGCCGCGAAGGCCGGCGAGGTTGCCGCCCGCTCGCTGGAGCGTGGCCAGCTCGTCATGGACCAGGAGCGCCATACCTGCACCTGGAAGGGCGAGCCGGTGACGCTGACCGTCACCGAATTCCTCATCCTGCATTCGCTGGCGCAGCGCCCCGGCGTGGTGAAGAGCCGCGATTCGCTGATGGACGCGGCCTATGACGAGCAGGTCTATGTCGACGACCGCACCATCGACAGCCACATCAAGCGCCTTCGCAAGAAGTTCAAGATGGTCGACACCGACTTCGACATGATCGAAACGCTCTACGGCGTCGGCTATCGTTTCCGCGAGATGGCCTGAGACGCGATTTCGCTTGCATGGACCGCGGCGGCGATGGCATGCCGCGGTCGGGCGGCGTCCTGCCGCCCGCTTGAAGGACGACCCGCTTGCTACAGACAGCGCCGGAAAAGGATGGGGAAGACGTCGAGGGCCGGCCCGCGCCGCGGTCCCTGCGCCGCCGCTGGACCCATCCCTTCACGCTGGCGCGCCGCATCTTCGGCAATGCCGTCTTTTCGAGCCTGACGCGCCGCATCCTGTTCTTCAACCTCGTCGCGCTCGTCGTGCTCGTCGCGGGCATCCTCTATCTCAACCAGTTCCGCGAGGGGCTGATCGATGCGCGCGTCGAGAGCCTGCTCACCCAGGGCGAAATCATCGCCGGCGCGATCTCCGCCTCGGCCTCGGTCGATACCAACTCGATCACCATCGACCCCGAAAAGCTGCTGGAGCTGCAGGCCGGCCAGAGCATCACGCCGCTGCCGAACGACGAGGACCTCGAATTCCCGATCAACCCCGAGCGCGTCGCCCCCGTCCTGAGGCGGCTGATCTCGCCGACGCGCACCCGCGCGCGCATCTACGACACGGACGCCAACCTGCTGCTCGATTCGCGGCACCTCTACACCCAGGGCCAGGTGCTGCGCTTCGACCTGCCGCCGGTGGAACCGGAAAGCATCAGCATCATCGAGCGCATGAACGTCTGGTTCAACCGCATCCTCCAGCCGAGCAACCTGCCGCTCTACAAGGAAGCGCCGGGCGGCGACGGCTCGATCTATCCCGAAGTGATGAACGCGCTGACCGGCGTGCGCGGCGCCGTCGTGCGCGTCAACGACAAGGGCGAGCTGATCGTCTCGGTCGCCGTACCCGTGCAGCGGTTCCGCGCCGTGCTGGGCGTGCTGCTGCTGTCGACCCAGGCGGGCGACATCGACAAGATCGTCCATGCCGAGCGCCTCGCCATCATGCGCGTCGCGGGCGTCGCCGGCCTCGTCAACATCGCGCTGTCTCTCTTACTTTCCAGCACCATCGCCAATCCGCTGCGCCGGCTTGCGGCGGCGGCGATCCGCGTGCGGCGCGGGGCGAAGGAGCGCGAGGAGATCCCCGACTTTTCCGTGCGCCAGGACGAGATCGGCAACCTTTCCATCGCGCTGCGCCAGATGACCAACGCGCTCTACGACCGCATCGACGCCATCGAGAGTTTCGCCGCGGATGTCAGCCATGAGCTGAAGAACCCGCTGACCTCGCTGCGCAGCGCCGTGGAGACTCTGCCGCTGGCGCGCACGGAGGAATCGAAGAAGCGGCTGCTCGATATCATCCAGCACGACGTGCGCCGCCTCGACCGCCTGATCAGCGACATCTCGGATGCGTCCCGCCTCGACGCCGAGCTTGCCCGCAGCGACGCCCGCACCATCGACCTCGAAAAGCTGCTCGGCGACCTCATCGACATTTCCCGCCAGGTCAACACGCGCAAGAAGCCGGTGACGCTGGACTTCGTCGTAGATCGCAAGGACAATCCGAAGGCGAAGTTCGAGATATCCGGCTACGAGCTGCGCATCGGCCAGATCGTCACCAACCTCATCGAGAATGCGCGCTCCTTCGTGCCCGATCCCGGCGGACGCATCGTCGTGCGCCTGGCGCGCGGGCGGAACGACCGCTGCATCATCCAGGTCGAGGACAACGGCCCCGGCATCCAGGCGGAAAACATCGACCGCATCTTCGAGCGCTTCTACACGGATCGCCCCGCCACCGAGGATTTCGGCCAGAATTCCGGCCTCGGCCTCTCCATCTCGCGGCAGATCGCCGAGGCGCATGGCGGCACGCTGAAGGCCGACAACATCGTCGACAAGGCGACCGGCACCCTCGCCGGCGCGCGCTTCACCCTGTCGCTGCCGACCGGCAACCAGAAATGAGCGGCCTTTGCAGGCGCGGAAACGACGTGCGATAACCCCCTCATCCGGCCCTTCGGGCCACCTTCTCCCCGAGGGGAGAAGGACATTCCAGCACCGCCTCGTTCCCCCTTCTCCCCTCGGGGAGAAGGTGCCGGCAGGCGGATGAGGGGGCTTCATGTCCAGTTCGGCCACGGTGAATGTACACGGCACCGCCATCGTCATCGGCACGGCCGGACTTCTCTTCATCGGCCCCTCCGGCACCGGAAAAAGCGCCGTCGCGCTGCACTGCATCGAGACCGCCCGCGCCCGTGGCCTCTTCGCCGCCCTCGTCAGCGACGACCAGGTTCTCATCACCGAAGCGCACGGCCGGCTCATTGCCCGGGCGCCGGAAAGCATTGCCGGTCTTGCGGAGGTCCGCGGCGCCGGCATCGTCACGGTGGAGACGATCGAGGCGGCGGTCCTCAGCCGGGCGATCCGCCCCATGGAACCGCCTTTCACCGAGCGCCTGCCGCCGGAAGGGGAAACCGTCGGGATCCTCCCCTCCTTTCCCCTGCCCCTGACGCGGCTGCCGCTCTTTGCCGGCGTGAGCGCTTTTTCGACCCTTGCCGCGATTCACCCGGAAATCCTGAAGAGTTGACCGCGAAAGCCCCGTCAAAAAGCGAAATCGGGCATTTTGGGCTTGCACTTGGCCTTTTCATTGACATGATGGCCACCCCAACGGTGGACGGAATTGTTGCATTGCGGTATTCCGCCGTCCGTTTGAGTTGGGAAACTGGAGCGACTGCTGATGATCGGACTGGTGCTTGTCACCCATGGCAAGCTTGCGGAGGAATTCCGGCACGCCCTTGAACATGTCGTTGGTCCGCAAAAAGCGATCGAGACCGTCTGCATCGGCCCCGAGGACGACATGGACCAGCGTCGCCAGGATATCCTGGAGGCGGTCATGCGGGCCGACCAGGGCAACGGCGTCATCATCCTCACGGATATGTTCGGCGGAACGCCGTCGAATCTCGCCATTTCCGTGATGACGGGCGATGGCATCGAGGTGATTGCCGGCGTCAACCTTCCCATGCTGATCAAGCTTGCCGGCATTCGCGGCGAGAACAACATGGAGAAGGCGCTGATCGACGCCTCCGAGGCCGGCCGCAAATATATCAACGTGGCAAGCCGCGTGCTCAGCGGCAAATAAGGTTTTCCGCCCTCCATGACCGTCTCGAAAGAGCTTCTCATCATCAACAAGCGGGGCCTTCACGCCCGCGCCTCGGCGAAATTCGTCCAGACGGTCGACGGCTACGATGCCGAGGTCACCGTCTCCAAGGACGGCATGACGGTGGGCGGCACCTCCATCATGGGCCTGATGATGCTTGCCGCCAGCCCCGGCTGTTCCGTGCTGGTGACTGCCGCCGGCGCCCAGGCCCGCGAGGTGCTCGACGCGCTGGATGCGCTGGTCGCCGATCGGTTCGGCGAGGAAATGTAAACCAAGCGGCGACATAAGGATATAAAGACTTCTTTATATCCTGTTGCTCCAGCCGGCATTTCCTGATAGGAAGCGCCATCACGAACAGCATCTGTTCGTTCCACGCATGTGCCGAGCACCCTCATTGCCGCACATGCCCAAAGGCTGGAGACCCCATGACCACCACGAAGGACTACCACGTCGCCGATATCGCGCTCGCCGATTTCGGCCGCAAGGAAATTCAGATCGCCGAAACGGAAATGCCGGGCCTCATGGCCTGCCGCGAGGAATTCGGCGCGGCAAAGCCGCTGAAGGGCGCGCGCATCACCGGCTCGCTGCACATGACGATCCAGACGGCCGTGCTCATCGAGACGCTGGTGGCGCTGGGCGCCGATGTGCGCTGGGCCTCGTGCAACATCTTCTCCACGCAGGACCACGCCGCCGCCGCGATCGCCGCCGCCGGCATCCCGGTCTATGCCGTGAAGGGTGAGACGCTCACCGAATACTGGGAATATACCGACAAGATCTTCCAGTGGGCCGATGGCGGCCTCTCCAACATGATCCTCGACGACGGCGGCGACGCCACCATGTACATCCTGCTCGGCGCGCGCGCCGAAGCCGGCGAGAACGTGCTGGTGAACCCCGGCTCGGAAGAAGAGGAAATCCTCTTCGCGCAGATCAAGAAGCGCCTCGCCGCTTCCCCGGGCTGGTTCACGAAGCAGCGCGACGCCATAAAGGGCGTGACGGAAGAGACCACGACCGGCGTCAACCGTCTCTACCAGCTCCAGCAGAAGGGCCTGCTGCCCTTCCCGGCGATCAACGTCAACGACTCGGTCACCAAGTCGAAGTTCGACAACAAGTACGGCTGCAAGGAATCGCTGGTCGACG